>JANQTO010000071.1 GCA_030731685.1 Nonlabens sp. | reverse complement strand
AATTGGTTTGGTGGGTTAAATATACTAAACCCTTGCAATTCAAAGAGATTAAATAATAAACGGGTGATTGTTGTTTATACGCTTTCGCGAAAGCGTACACCAAACAGCCATAAAAGTTCTATACAATCGCAGGCCATAACCACGCACTTCACTACTTTAGTACCATGGATAACGTTTTTATGTATGTGGTTATAGGGCTGGCCATAGGTTTAGCAGTCATATTCCTTCTGGAAGAGTCCGCTAGGAGCGATGCTCGCCGAGCTACTCAAGGACTGAAAAGAAGTGTTCAGGACCAGCTTGCTGCTATTTCAAAATTTCGTGAGGTGTACCAGCCACAAGATGTGGTTCGTACAAGAACTAATGATTGGATTTTTGATTACGTTACTTCAAAACCAACCTTTTCGCTGAAGGAGCTAGAGCAGCTGGTACTGAAAATCCAAGATTATTATAAAACAACCTACAACTCAGAAACAAACTTTACAACAGATTTTCCGGTAAGACAGGACATACCTTTAACCGCAGCAGAAGCCTTACATATGCTCGTATTTATAGATGCCTGCGCACATAATGCCGCTGTTCACGCTCATGCACGGTTTGTTTTTGTCATAGCATCGCTGCAAGATGAGGAACTTTCCTTAATAGTTCACGACAACGGAATAGGATACGACGTTTCACAAAGTGTCAGTAAAACAGGTGCGGAGCACAGTTACCGTGCTGCCAAAGAATTAAAAGCTTCGTTGAAACTCACCAGTACTGCTGGTAATGGTACCATCGCAAATATGATATTGCCAAAGCCAAGTAGAGAAATCGTTAAATTAAAAAAGTAGTTTGTTTGCTCCTCTAGTTTGAAGTTTTATGGGATGCCACAACATCGTTTGCCCACACTACTGCCTCATCTACAGAATCAAAAATTTCAAAAGGAATACTGGCAAAGATCTTTTCAAACAGGGCAGACTTCAATTTAGTGCTGTCATAAGTCACGACTGCTATGCCCTTAAGGTTGGGCAACTTTACAACCTCTTTATAGAGTAACGGGTCGATAGAGAAACTATGCTGCCTGTTTGATATTAAAACGAGATTCCTATCTGTAAAATGGTCCCGAATTACTTTACCATAAGCAACGTTGTGTTTTAAAAGGATAGCTTCACCTTCTTTTATCTTGCTAACTACGTAGTTTTGATAAATGAAAATTTCAGAAAAACCCAAATCATAATAATGTAGAGCGTCATCCATACCTCATAGTTGAACTACAAGATACAAAATTAATTTATGAGTTTAGGGCAGTAGCTCCTCTATCTCATCAACTATTAACCATTGTTCAGGATATGTATCTTGCACGAGCGTTTTTAATTCCTGTAGTTTGGGAATATTGATTTTGTCTTCTTCTCTATAAGTCCTTATTCTTTTGTAAAGCTTTTGTATTTCCTGGTCTCTTTTAGATTGTACGGGCTTTTGAGTTTTGTGGTCGCTTTCGTGATAGACTAGATTAAAGCTATAACAGTCTGCTGGGCCAGCATATGCACTTACTATAGCGCTGCCCACTGCTAGATACAACGTACCGTCTGCAGGAGTGAATAATACTTCTTCCTTATAGGTTACGGTACAATCTACAAATTGAATTAGCATGAGTTTACCGTTAATATTGCGCTGTCCAGTAACATTTAAACCTTCCACGCGTATACCGCTTTCATACGTGAATGCAATGCGCTCATTGTCATAAAAATTGTAAGCTTGTAAGTCACGTGGACCCATGTCTTCTATAGAAAGATTAATGCCTTTAAGTTTACCTATGGGTGATAAAAAGCCATGTTTGTGCGTTTCACGACCGTGACCTATCAGCTCTTTCTCTCTGTAGGCAAGTGCGGTTTCTCCCTTCGTTTCAAAAAACACCACTTCATTATCGTCATTTGTAATCATGCGCGTAAAGACACCGCTTACTTGTAGCCCTGTATTCATTTCTATGGTTCCTAAACTTTTAGAATCCATTAGTTTTTGCAAACCTCGATGTCCACCTTTACGCACTGCCATGGTACTAGCAAATTCCTCGAGCACTTCCATAAGGTGTGCAAAACTAGGCGTCACGTATAATTGTGGTTGCTGTTTTGTTATGTCAAAATCTTGATAGGCAGCATCAATAGAATAGGGTAGCTTCTTAACTTCAGGTTTAAGGCAGTTTGAACTCTCGCCTATACTGGATAATAGTCCTGCACCATACAGTTTCGGGTCTTCTAGCGTACCTATGAGTCCATATTCAACAGTCCACCAGTGTAGGTTACGTATAAGTGACATCTCACTAGGTTCTACCTTTTTGTCTTGTAGTTGCTTTACGGCATTCTCTGCATCGCTTATTTGCTTGTCCAGCGTTTTATTTGAGTCGTCAGTACGCAGTTCTTTAAGTATAGAAAGTGCTCTAACTGCTTCGTACATTTCGGTATCGTGAGCACTTGTGATTGCTTTGCAGCCTAGCTCGCCAAATCTTCTAAGATACTCTGCATAATCTGGGCTTGCTATAATAGGTGCATGCCCTGCTGCTTCGTGGATAATATCTGGAGCAGGTGTATACTCTATGTTTTCCAGTTTACGTATATCGGCAGCAATAACCAGTATCTTATACGCCTGAAACTCCATGAATGCATTAGGCGGTATAAAACCATCTACAGCAACCGCCGCCCATCCTATTTCTTTAAGAATGCGGTTCATGCCATACATAGATGGGATTTCTTCTATGGAAATACCGGTTTTTTTAAGACCTTTTATATAAGAGCTGTGCGCCACCTTACCTAAAAAAGCGACGTTTTTACGCATGACGTAACGCCATACAGCCTGGTCCTGCGCAGTATAAAGCTCGTAATTTTGAGGTTTTATAAACTGCTTGAGATGTGGTGGTAGTCTATCTATTAAGGGGTTTGTTGTAATGTGCTCAAGCATGATTATTAATTATATATCAAAGCTAGTCATAAACTGGATACTTGAACCCATTTAGTTAGGTTTTTGCTTTATTTTAAGATAGCCCGCATCTAGTATATTTGCAGGGTATGAAACGTAAACAACAAATTTTAAAGACCGCTGCACAATTATTCAAGGAACGTGGATATGCCGCTGTGACAATGCGCGATATTGCCGAAACTATGGATATTAAGGCAGCAAGTCTTTACAACCATATTTCGGGAAAACATGAACTACTAGCGCACTTAGTCTTAGAGGTTGCTCACGAGTTTACAACCGGTATGCTAGAGGTTAAAGGTTTGGAAGTTTCCGCTTTCGCGAAAGCGGAAAAATTAATAGCCCTTCACATAAAAATAGCTTTACGATATACAAATGCCCTTGCCGTTATGAATACCGATTGGATGCACCTAGAAGGAGTAGCATATGAGGAGTATAGTGACCTGCGTAAAAAATATGAACACGATTTTAAGACTATTTTAGAAGAAGGTGTCACGCGTGGTGAATTTATGAGCGGCAATGTGGATACGATGCTTTTTACATTATTGAGCACATTACGTTCCATTTACTTATGGATTCCCAAAAAATCCCAAGAAGATTTACAAGTTTTAAAAGCAGAATTACCCAAACTCTTACTATACGGAATCAACGCATCATAATTCTCAGCGTATTACATCGGTTATTTTGATCTTTCGTAGAATAAGGCAATTGATTTATAGATAGTTAACAATTTTTGTCCATCTTTGAAATGAGACATTAGAAAAGTTATTATGCCGTATTTTAGGGAATATGGTTTTGTTTCAGCTTAATTTAAACAGCTTAGGGTAGTAGGGAACCTTAAGCTGTTTTTTTTGTGTCTTCGTGAAATAACTTTTAAAGAAGCCTCGATATAAAAGTTTGATACTTTTCGTTCTAAGTGCCTTCATTTAGAAACGACCTAATCGCTCATTCACGTTCTATTTTGTGCAAATCGACAAATTTTATCTTTATAAATCTGATAAAAGCTATTTGGATAAAAGAACAATTATGAGGCTGTATTCTTTCAGTCCACAGTGTTTTTTAATTAACGATGGTTAAATTATTTAGCAAATAAATCGACTGAAGTGATAAGGATTCAATATTTTGTTGCATATTTACGTAAGAAACAAAGCTATAAGTTAGTCAATATTGAAAATTCGGTAATGTTTCTAATTTATGGAACAGCTTATTAATGTAGGGGTTAATGAGCTGTTTTTTAATGCCTTTTTGCGAGCTCAGCCTCTATGTCTTTTAAGGCGAAACCTTTAGCCTTTAATAATACGATATAGTGATACATGAGATCAGCGGCTTCATACAAAAAATCTTTTTCAGTTCCGTTAATGGCATCAATGACGGTTTCTACAGCTTCTTCACCTACTTTTTGAGCAACTTTATTAATTCCTTTTTGAATTAGAGAATACGTGTAGGAACCTTCTACCTTATCATCTATACGCTGGTGTATGGTTTTTTCAAGGTCGTTTATGGTAAAGGTGATTTGTTCACTATTACTAATAGCTTCACTTGAAGCATTATCAAAACACGTGGTGCTGCCGGTGTGGCATGTCGGTCCATGGGCGTTTGCTTGAATAAGAATGGTGTCTTGATCGCAATCTATAGCTATAGAAACAACATCTAAATAATTTTCAGAGCTTTCTCCTTTAGTCCATAGTCGTTGTTTACTACGTGAGTAAAAAGTCACTCGTTTTTCATCTAGGGTTTTTTCAAAAGCCTCTTCGTTCATGTAACCCAGCATGAGTACAGCTTTGGTACTCGCATCTTGAACAATTACAGGTAGTAAACCGTTTTCTCCTTTATTCCAGTTAAGTGTCATTTTGTTCTGTGTTCTTTATATTTTATGAATCTTTTAGGCGATGTATGAGGTGACGTATTTAAATCAATCGTGTAGCAATACCTGCTTTTGCCAGTTGCTCTTTTAACTCAGGCACAGGCAACTCGCCAAAATGAAATATGCTAGCAGCAAGTCCAGCGCTAGCTTCTGTTTGTGAGAATAAATCAACAAAATGCGCCACGGTGCCACCGCCACCAGAGGCTATAATGGGAATGTTTAGCTTTCGCGAAAGCGTATTTGTCAACTCCAGCGCAAATCCATTTTTAGTACCGTCATGGTCCATACTAGTAAGTAATATCTCACCAGCACCAAGTCTTTCTACTTCCTCGCACCAAGCTATAGTTTCTAGTTCAGTTTCCACACGACCACCAGCTATGAAAACTTTGTTTTCAATTCTGAATTCTGAATTCTGAATTTTCATTTCCTTTGTGTCTACCGCAACTACCACACACTGACTTCCTAGCTCTGCGGCCAACTCGCTTATAAGTTCTGGTCGCTTAACGGCTGCGCTGTTAATAGCAATTTTGTCTGCGCCAGCTTTGATTATTTCTTTTGCAAGCGCCACATCATTAATGCCGCCACCTACGGTAAACGGGATGTTTAAAACTGCAGCAATTTCACGCACGAGTGGTACGAGTGTATCCCTTTTTTCTAAAGTCGCTGTAATGTCCAGAAAGCAAAGCTCGTCAGCGCCTTGCGCAGCATATTGTTTTGCAAGTTCCACAGGGTCGCCCGCGTCACGCAGTCCTACAAAGTTGATTCCTTTTACGGTACGACCATCCTTAATATCCAGGCATGGTATGATTCTTTTTTTTAGCATATCCTATTTCCGCGCAGGCGGAAATCTTTTAATTAGTTATCTCGATAATTTTCAAACCACTCATCCTCTAAAATCCCAAACTCATAATTATCACTCCATCCACTTTTTAAAGGCAAGTTCTTTCTTTGAATTCCTTCTACTACAAATCCACATTTTTCAAGCACTTTTTTTGATGCATGATTTTCAATGGCGCATCCAGCTTCTACGCGATGTAGTTTATGTTCTTCAAAACAGGCTTTTAATAATCTCGTAATTGTTTCAGTAGCATAACCTTGATTCCAAAATGCAGGATTGAACTTCATCCACAACTCGGCTTTTTTGTATTTAGGTTGCCCAAATAAAATACCGCAAATACCTATAAAATCCTTACTATTTTTTAATCGTATGGAATAGGTAAGCTTGCTAATTGTTTCTTTATTGTGGTCGTTAATTTTTTCGACTAGTAACTTCTTAGTGATTTCTATACTTTCTGGAATTCCCATTGTATTGAATCTGTCTACCTCATGAATTAAATTCAGGGTATGTAAATCATCTAAATCACTGGATTCTAAAAGTCTAAATATTAACCGGTCGCTATACAAATTCTTGTAATTCTTTAAATGTTATTCTACCTTCATAAAATGCTTTTCCCACAATCGCGCCCTCACAACCCAGTTCTTGTAACAGATGCAAGTCGTTTGCAACTGCAACGCCACCACTGGCGATTAAAGAAATTCCCCTTCCGCTGGAAGGGGCTAGGGGTTGGCTTAGTATCTCCTTATACAACTCATTACTGGTCCCAGCCAGCATGCCGTCTTTAGAAATATCTGTACAAATGACGTATTCTATACCTTTTTTATTCCATTCATTAATAAACTTCACAACTTCTAGCTCGCTGCTTTCTAGCCAGCCATGTGTGGCAATCATGCCATCCTTAGCATCGGCTCCCAGAATGATTTTATCGCTACCGTATTTTTCAATCCAGCCTGCAAAAGTTTCAGCATCTTTTACCGCGATACTGCCACCTGTTACTTGTTTTGCACCGCTTTCAAAAACAGTTGTGATATCTGCATCTGTCTTTACACCGCCACCAAAATCGACCTGCAAGCCTGTCTGGCTCGCAATGCGTTCTAGCACTTTCCAGTTTACGACGTGCGCACTTTTTGCACCGTCTAAATCTACAAGATGTAGGTATTTAATGCCGTTTGCTTCAAATTCTTTTGCAACCTCTAACGGGTCTTCATTATAGACCGTTTTCTGATTGTAATCGCCTTGTGATAAGCGTACACATTTCCCGTCTATGATATCTATTGCTGGTATTATTCTCATATGGTCAATCCGTCGCAGGACGGATTCGCTTTATAGTTCAACAAAATTCTTCAAAATCAACTCACCAACTCCAGCACTCTTTTCTGGGTGGAACTGCGTCGCATAAAAATTATCTTTTTGCAGCACGCTACTAAAAGGTAAAATATAATCACATGCCGCAACGGTATTTGAGCAAATTGCAGCGTAATAGGAATGGACGTAATAAACGTCTAAATTATCACTAAGATTTCTTAATAATTTAGATTTTCTTATTTTAAAACTTGAATTTTCATCATTAAAAGATGCTAAAG
>JANQTO010000070.1 GCA_030731685.1 Nonlabens sp. | reverse complement strand
CAGTGTTATTAGTTTGACCCAACACAAGAGTAACGTGGTTTGATCTTTTTCTTATACGGTGTGCTCTACCCTGCGGGGCAGGACGTAATCTTTTAAGCATTGTACCACCATCAACTCTAATCTCCTTGATAAATAGACCTGCGTCTGAAACGTCGGCGTCTTCATTCTTAGCTTGCCAATTTGCAACAGCTGACAAAACTAGTTTGTCTAATCTACCTGCGGCAGCAACAGCTGAAAACTTCAATATATTTAGAGCATCCTCTACTTTTTTACCACGTATTATATCCGCAGCAAGTCTCATCTTACGAGGAGAAGTAGGACAGTTGTTTAACTTTGCAAAAGCTATAGATCTTTTTTCTTCCTTTAGCTTATCAGCCATTTGTTTTTTACGAACTCCCATAGCTTATTTTTTACCTTTAGCTTTATTACCACCGTGACCTCTAAAAGATCTTGTCGGAGAAAATTCACCAAGTTTGTGTCCTACCATGTTTTCAGTTACGTATACAGGAACAAATTGCTTTCCATTGTGAACAGCTATAGTTTGGCCCACGAAATCCGGTGTAATCATCGATGCACGAGACCAAGTCTTAATTACTGTCTTTTTACCAGACTCAAGATTCTGAGCTACCTTATTCTCCAACTTTTGAAGTACATAAGGTCCTTTTTTTAATGAACGTGCCATATCTATTTCTTTCTACGTTCTAAAATATATTGAGAACTGCTTTTATTTTTATCTCTAGTACGATAACCTTTTGCAGGTATTCCATTTCTAGATCTAGGGTGACCTCCAGAAGAACGACCTTCACCACCACCCATTGGGTGATCGACTGGGTTCATCGCAACTGGTCTTGTTCTAGGTCTTCTACCCAACCATCTACTACGACCAGCTTTACCACTAACCAATAACTGATGATCACTATTTGAGACAGCGCCTATAGTTGCAAGACATTCTAGAAGAATTAATCTAGTTTCTCCAGAAGGCATCTTAATCGTAGCAAATTTACCGTCACGAGCCATAAGCTGTGCAAAAGAACCAGCACTACGAGCTATAACAGCACCTTGACCTGGTCTTAACTCGATACAACTTATGATACTACCTAGTGGAATTGCACTAAGCTTCATAGCGTTGCCTACCTCAGGGGCAACAGATTCGCCAGAAACAATATTCTGACCTACCTGTAAACCATTTTGAGCGATAACATAACGCTTCTCACCGTCTTGGTAATGAACAAGCGCGATAAACGCTGTTCTATTTGGGTCATACTCAATGGTAGCTATAGTTGCAGGCACACCATGTTTATCCCTTTTGAAATCTACTAGACGGTAGCGCTTCTTGTGCCCACCACCTATGTAACGCATGGTCATACGACCTTTTGCATTACGACCACCAGAACGTTTGTTCGGAACAAGAAGACTCTTTTCCGGCTTATCAGTTGTTATGGCGTCAAAGCCATTAACAACTCTAAATCGCTGTCCTGGGGTTACTGGTTTTAATTTTCTAACTGACATTAGTCTATATTATAAATTACTATAAAGATCGATGGTATCACCATCCTTCAGTTGTACAAACGCCTTCTTAATAGCGCTTGTTTTACCAACTTGCATCCCAGATTTTGTGTATTTACTTTTACGCGCAATACGAGTATTCATAGTAAGCACCTTATTAACGGTTACTCCGTAAGCACTCTCTACTGCTTGCTTTATTTGAATCTTATTAGCTCCAGGATGAACCTCAAAACCATAACGATTCAATAGCTCGCTACCGGCGGTAGCTTTCTCTGTAATAATCGGTTTAATTAAAATGTTCATACCTATTTACTTAAAGTTTCTTGAATTTCTTCTAGCGAACTCTCTAAAACAACTACACTATTAGCGTGTAGAATCTTGTAAGTGTTTAATTCTGAGGCGGTTATAACATCCGAACCTCTAAAATTTCGCGAAGACAAATATACATTATTATTTGATCCACCCAACACAAATAAGGATTTTTTATCATTAAGTCCCAAAGACTTTAAAACTTCGATAAAATTCTTTGTTTTTGGGGCATCAAAATTGAAATCTTCAACTACGTGAAGAGTACCTTCGGCTACTTTCTGACTCAAAGCACTTTTACGTGCTAAACGCTTTTGTCCTTTATTAAGTTTGAATGAATAATCTCTAGGCTGCGGACCGAAAATACGACCACCACCTTTGAATACACCAGACTTAATAGAACCAGCTCGAGCGGTACCAGTACCCTTTTGCTTTTTAATCTTACGTGTGCTACCAGAAATCTCAGCACGCTGCTTAGACTTGTGAGTACCTTGACGTTGATTTGCTAGATATTGTTTAACATCTAAGTAAATCGCATGGTCATTAGGCTCAATTCCAAAAACGCTGTCAGATAATTCAACCTGACGACCCGTTTCTTTTCCTTTTACATCTATTACTGCTACTTTCATTATTTCTGAACGATTACATAAGAGTTATTGTGACCTGGTATACATCCCTTAACAACTAAAAGATTTTTTTCAGGTATCACCTTTAACACTTTTAAATTTTCAACTTTAACTTTTACATTTCCCATTTGCCCTGCCATACGCATTCCTTTGAATACACGAGCTGGATAAGAAGCAGCACCTATAGAACCTGGAGCTCTAAGCCTGTTATGCTGTCCGTGAGTTGCTTGACCTACACCGGCAAAACCGTGTCTCTTAACAACCCCTTGGAAACCTTTTCCTTTGGTGGTACCGGAAACGTCGATAAACTCGCCTTCCTTAAACATTTCAACCGTGATTGAATCTCCTAAATTGTGTGTTCCATCGAAACCTTTGAATTCAACTACTTTACGCTTGACACCAGTACCTGCTTTCTTAAAGTGACCTTGAGCCGCTTTAGAAGCATTTTTGTCTGATTTGTCATCGAAACCTAGTTGAAGAGCGGCATAACCGTCTACTTCTTCAGTTCTGACTTGGGTAACAACACAAGGCCCTGCTTCAATGATGGTACATGGCATATTTTTACCATTCTCATCATAGATGCTGGTCATTCCTATTTTTTTTCCTATTAACCCAGACATATTTATATAATTATTTGTTATTGTATTTTAAAATTATACCGTTTACGCTTTCGCGAAAGCATAAACGGTACACTCTTAGGTGTTATATTATCACACTTTAATCTCTACTTCAACGCCACTAGGAAGCTCTAATTTCATGAGAGCGTCGATAGTTTTAGATGAAGAACTGTAGATATCCAGAAGTCTTTTGTAAGAACTAAGTTGAAACTGCTCACGTGCTTTCTTGTTTACGTGAGGAGATCTTAGAACTGTGAAGATCTTCTTGTGTGTAGGCAAAGGAATAGGGCCAGTTACAACCGCACCTGTACTCTTTACCGTTTTAACGATTTTCTCAGCAGATTTATCTACCAGATTGTAATCGTAAGACTTTAATTTTATTCTGATTTTTTGACTCATCGTTTGATATATTAATCGTTAGAACCTTTTGCAGCTGCAATAACAGCCTCACTAATATTTGAAGGAGTTTCCGCATAATGTGAAAATTCCATGGTAGATGTCGCACGTCCAGAGGAAAGTGTACGTAATGTAGTAACATAACCGAACATTTCAGAAAGAGGCACTTCACCTTTTACAACTTTAGCACCTGCACGATCGCTCATGTCACTAATTTGACCTCGACGACGGTTAAGGTCACCTACGATATCACCCATATTCTCTTCAGGAGTAATTACCTCAAGCTTCATTATAGGCTCAAGAATAACAGCACCAGCAGACTTTGCAGCTGCTTTATAACCCATTCTTGCTGCAAGTTCAAAAGAAAGTGCATCAGAATCCACTGGGTGGAATGAACCATCCTTAAGAGTCACACGCATACTATCCATTTCAAAACCAGCAAGTGGTCCAGCTTTCATAGCTTCACGGAAACCTTTTTCGATTGCAGGAATAAATTCCTTAGGTACGTTACCACCTTTGATAACATTTATGAACTGAAGACCTTCTTCTATTTTACCTTCTTCATTTTCCTTAGCAGGTTCAATGTCAAAAACAATATCTCCAAATTTACCTCTACCACCAGATTGCTTCTTGTAAGTTTCTCTATGGCTAGCAGATCTTGTCAATGCTTCTTTGTACTCCACTTGTGGAGCACCTTGGTTTACTTCTACCTTAAACTCGCGACGTAAACGGTCTACGATAATATCTAAGTGAAGCTCACCCATACCAGATATGATAGTTTGCCCTGAAGCCTCATCAGTTCTTACTTGGAATGTTGGGTCTTCCTCAGCAAGCTTAGAAAGTGCCATACCTAACTTATCAACATCGGCCTTAGTTTTAGGCTCGACCGCGATACCAATTACTGGATCAGGGAAGTCCATTGATTCTAAAACAATAGGATGTTTTTCGTCAGACATGGTATCACCAGTCTTAATATCTTTGAAACCTACAGCAGCACCAATGTCTCCAGCTTCGATAAAATCGATAGCATTTTGCTTATTAGAGTGCATTTGATAGATACGTGAGATACGTTCTTTTTTACCTGAACGGTTATTCAAGATGTAAGAACCTGCGTCTAAACGACCAGAGTAAGCACGGAAGAAAGCTAAACGACCTACAAATGGGTCTGTAGCAATCTTAAACGCTAGTGCCGCAAACGGCTCCTTTACATCAGGCTTACGTAATTCTTCTTTATCAGTTTCAGGATTTATACCTTTAATACCTTCCTTGTCCATAGGAGAAGGCAAGTAACGGCATACTGCGTCTAAGAGAAACTGAACTCCTTTATTTTTGAATGAAGAACCACAAATCATAGGGATGATAGACATGTCCATAACCGCAGCTCTAAGCGCTGCATGGATTTCATCCTCAGTTATAGAAGATTCATCTTCCATATATTTTTCAAGCAAATTCTCATCATATGCAGCCACCTCTTCGATAAGCATACCACGATATTTCTTGGCCTCAGCTTTCATATCTTCCGGAATGTCAACGATGTCAAAAGTTGCTCCGAAGGAATCATCATGCCAAATGATTGCGCGATTCTTAACAAGATCTACAACACCTTTAAAATCACCTTCATCACCTATGTTTAGAACGATAGGCACTGCGTTAGATTTCAACATGTCTTTAACCTGCTGGCAAACTGCAAGAAAGTTTGAACCTTGGCGGTCCATCTTGTTCACGAAACCTATACGAGGTACTTTATAATTGTCTGCTAGTCTCCAGTTTGTTTCTGACTGCGGCTCAACACCGTCAACAGCACTAAATAAAAAGACTAGACCATCAAGAACACGCAGTGAACGATTAACTTCTACAGTAAAATCAACGTGACCAGGAGTATCTATGATGTTAAAATGATAATCTTGTGTATTTTCTAACGGCTGTCCATTCTCTAATGGAAACTTCCAAGAACATGTAGTAGCTGCAGATGTGATAGTGATACCACGCTCCTGCTCTTGCTCCATCCAGTCCATTGTAGCTGCACCATCATGTACTTCACCTATTTTGTGAGAAACGCCAGTATAGAACAATATACGTTCAGTAGTTGTCGTTTTCCCTGCATCAATATGTGCAGCGATACCTATATTACGAGTTAATCTTAAATCTCTTGCCATTTCTTAGAATCTAAAATGTGAGAAAGCCTTGTTTGCTTCGGCCATTTTGTGAGTATCCGTCTTTTTCTTAACAGCAGCACCTTCTTCCTTAGCAGCGGCAAGGATTTCAGACGCTAAACGTTGTGAGAAAGACTTCTCATTACGCTTGCGAGAGTATCCTATTAACCACTTCATGGCAGTAGATATCTTTCTGTCCGGACGTATTTGCATAGGAATTTGGAACGTTGCTCCACCTACACGACGACTACGAACCTCTACGTGTGGCATAACGTTAGATAACGCATCTTTCCACAACTCGAGTCCAGTCTTTTCTTCGTCTTGTTTTTTCTCCTCAACGATGTCTATTGCATCATAGAAAAGTTTAAATGCCGTTGACTTTTTACCGTGTAACATCATCATGTTCACGAAACGCGTCACCAGCTGGTCGTTAAAGCGCGGATCCGGAAGGATAGGGCGCTTTTTGGCCTGTCTTTTTCTCATTTCTTCTGTTTGAAATTGTTAAATAAGAGCTACGCTCTTAAAATTAAATTACTTCTTAGGGCGTTTTGCACCGTACTTAGACCTACGTTGTGTACGAGCTGCAACACCTGCGGTGTCCAGTGCTCCACGCACAATGTGATATCTAACTCCTGGCAAATCCTTTACCCTTCCACCTCTAACCAATACTATCGAGTGTTCTTGTAGATTGTGTCCTTCGCCTGGGATGTATGCATTCACTTCCTTACCATTAGTAAGTCTAACACGAGCTACCTTTCTCATTGCTGAGTTAGGTTTCTTTGGTGTTGTTGTGTAAACACGTGTACATACTCCACGACGTTGAGGACAAGAATCTAAAGCAGCCGATTTGCTCTTCTTGGTTATTTTGGTTCTTCCTTTACGTACTAATTGTGAAATCGTTGGCATATTGTATTACGCTAATAAATTAATCCCCGCTTTTTCGGGTCGGCAAAGGTATCATAATTATTTAGTTATACAAACTTGATACAGCGATTTTTACATTATCTTTTTTCAACCATAACAATTGCCTTACAAAAACGTTTAAATTTATAAGCTCCCACAAAAAAATATTGCATTGCAAAAATTCAGACCACTTTTTATAGTTCTTCTCTTGATTTGCTCCAAAGCAACACCTCAAAGTATCACGCTTCGAGTATATGAAAAGCAGGTGGATTCCTTAAATATTGAAAACACATCTTTAAAACAGACTTTTAAGAACTATGCCTTGCTAAGCAAATATGCAGATAGTGTTTTCAAAAAAAAGCAACGTGATGGATACCTAGAAGCTAGTTATACCTTATTACAAAAAAATGATTCCTTGTACATCCAACAGATCATTAATGGAAGAAAACAGCAATACATTGAACTAACCGTTGACGATTTTAGGTTATTATCTAATACTAGATTGGGCATCTCGCTTTCGCGAAAGCGAAATTCCATAGTGCTATCCACAAAACAAATAGATTCCATTCTACAAAACACTCATCAGGAATTGTTAGATAGCGGCCAGTTGTTTAACAAAATCTATCTTGATAATATAACTACCAAAAACAACGACACCATTAATGCAGATCTCAAAATTGAGATTGATGCTAAAAGAAGATTAGACAGAATTATAATTTCTGGATATGAA
>JANQTO010000069.1 GCA_030731685.1 Nonlabens sp. | reverse complement strand
GTATGTTGCTTTCTTATTTTGGTGAAGTGAAGAATGAACGTTGTGGCAAGTGCAGTAATTGTCTAGGTCTAGCTTCTGTAAAAAACTGCGAGACCTCCATTTTAATTGCTTTGAAACATGGGCCTATCTCATTAAAAGAGCTAGAGCTGCAGGTAGATGCCCCTTTAAAAGATATTATAAATAGTATAAGAGAACTTATGGACAAGTCACAAATTGCACTCACACCAGTAAACACCTATACCCTACTATGAAGTCATTAAACATTATTTTTTACGGTACACCAGAATTTGCTACCGGCGTTCTAAGGACCTTGCACAATAGCCATCACAATATAGTCGCGGTAGTGACGGCGCCCGATAAACCCGCAGGTCGTGGTATGCAGCTGAACCAGAGTGATGTGAAAAAGTATGCGATTGAAAATAATATACCCGTTTTACAGCCATCAAATTTGAAAGATGCCGCATTTATTGACACGTTAAAAAGTCTTCAAGCCGATTTGCAAGTTATCGTAGCCTTTAGAATGTTACCAGAAAGTGTATGGAATATGCCGCCTTTGGGTACATTTAATCTACACGCAAGTCTATTACCCAAGTATCGGGGCGCAGCGCCTATCAACTGGGCTATTATAAATGGAGACACAGAAACTGGTGTTACTACTTTTTTTATAGATGATAAAATAGATACCGGTGCAATCATAGATCAAGCGCAATGTTCTATAGAGACTCATGAAAACGTAGGAAGTCTTTACGTAAAACTTATGGAGTTAGGCAGTGCCTTAACGCTTAAAACAGTGAACCAGATTGCTAGCGGTGAGGCTACGACAACGCCGCAGGCAGAAGGAGCTACGGCAACGCAGGCACCTAAATTGAATAACGAGAATACAACCATTGATTGGAATCAAACTGCAATACAGGTTGATGCGCTTGTACGAGGACTGTTTCCATATCCAGTTGCCAAAGCGACACTTTTACAAGAGAAGGAAGCCACCGTCAAAATATTTAAGACTGCAATTGTAGAAAAAAAACATGAAATGGTACCGGGAAGTATCGTCATAGACGACGGTACCATTTTAATAGCATGTGAAACAGATTTTGTAAATGTGCTCGAACTACAATTACCCAACAAGAGACGTATGAAAGCAAAAGACCTGTTAAACGGATTCTCTTTTGAAGCAGATGCTAGATTTGGCGTGGCTTCCCGAAAAATGATGTAAAACAACCCAAAGTTATTAACAATCGTGCGGTTTTATAAACAAACTATGTCATTTACTGCGCTATTACTTGCGTGAGCAAATAATCCGTATAAATTTGTAGAACGTTTTAGTTTAACCAACATTAATTTAATAACAATTATGAACAAGACAGATTTAATCGACGGAATGGCAGAACACGCTGGCATTTCTAAAGTAGCAGCAAAAAAAGCACTAGAGTCATTCCTAGGAAATGTAGAAAAAAGCCTTAAAGGTGGAAACCGTATCTCTCTTGTAGGATTTGGTTCTTTTTCTGTTTCTAAAAGAGCAGCTCGTGAAGGTAGAAACCCACAATCTGGAAAAACTATCAAAATTGCAGCTAAGAATGTTGTAAAATTCAAAGCAGGTAGCGAGTTACAGAAAGCTGTAAACTAGTCATAACCTCTTTCAAGAAATCAACCTGCTTTTTACGAAGCAGGTTTTTTTGTTTTTGGGCAAAGAGTTTTACGATTGTAAAATTTGAGAAAAGAATTGCCGCCTATCTTCTAAAAATTAAGTATGTTTAAAGATAAATAAGGAATATGAAGTCCATAAAACCAAGTAGGGGAAAAATATTACTCTCAGAGCCTAGTATTATAGGAGACGCATCGTTCTCACGATCTGTCATTTTGCTTACCGAGTATAATGAACACGGTGTTGTAGGATTCATACTTAATAAACCCGTTACTTTTACGTTAGATGAACTTATACCGGAAGTGACTATTAAAATACCTGTATATCAAGGTGGACCGGTAGATGTCGACAACCTGTATTTTCTTCATAAAGTTCCTGAACTTATAAAAAACTCACATTTAATTCACGATTCTATATACTGGGGTGGTGATTTTAATAAAGCGATTGAGTTATTACTGGACGGCACTATATCAAACAATCAGATTAAATTTTTCTTAGGCTATTCGGGCTGGGAACTGGAACAATTACAGGAAGAGCTAGACGCATCGTCGTGGTTAGTACTTCAAGAACAAAAACAAGATTCTACTATTTTTAATACCGAGGTAAATGGTATTTGGCGAGACAAAATGAAAAAATTAGGAGGTAGTTATGAGTTTTGGTCTAATGCACCCGACAATCCTACCTATAACTAACAGTGCTAAAATATTTTATCAACGAGTAAACTTCTCAACTCTATAGCACTGTCATTAACAAATGATTTCTTACGATACTGTTTAATCGATTGCAAACCATGAATTACGTTTGTGATAAAAAGCTCGTCTGCACGCTGTAATTCAAAGGGAGAAATAGATTCTTCTACAATAGTATAGTTTGCCATTTTTTTCAATTGCTCTATTACCTTATTTCTCATAATACCATTGAGACAACCATCACTCGTAGGTGGTGTTTTTATTTTATCACCATTGCGTAAGAAGATATTGCCTGCTATCGCCTCTGTCACATTTTTCTCTTCGTTGAGTAAAAGCATATCATTGTAACCATTTTCCTTACCGTAAATGCCCGCGAGTATATGGATATGCTTGTTAGCCGCCTTTATAGTTCCCAATAAGTTTTTTTGTACATAATAGTCCTTAAATAACTCTATTTCTAGAATGGGAGTATCTATATAACTATTTTCAAGAACATCAACTGTTATTGAAAACGCAACAGTATTTGAATTTGGGGTATAAAAACCAGTTGCATCGCGCCATACGGTAAGACGTATGCGTTGATGGATAGATTTATTTGTTTGAGCGATGTGTGTGATTTGCTCTTCTAAATATTCAGGAGTAAAGGATTGTGGTATATCCATTCTCATGATACGCATTCCACTCATCAATCTAAAGTAATGGTCTTCAAAAAACAAAGGCTTGCCATTATAGCAGCGTATGGTTTCAAAAACACTATCTCCATAGTACAGTCCACGATTATCGATTGAAATGTTTGCATCCTCAGCCGATAGTAATGTTCCGTTCAAATTAATCATAAAAAAAGCCCTTTATTAATAAGGGCTCAAAGTTACATATTAAAGGCCGTTTAGACAGAACCTAAGACCTTTTTAAGTTCGCCTATTTGATTTTCCCAAAACATCTTTTGTTCTTCCACCTCATCGTCGTCTTCACCAAAATCGGTTATCATTAAGGAGACATCATCTGTGATTTCATCTATTTCGATACGTAGCTCGAAGTATTTTTTAGTATCAACATCATAATCCCATTGAAAGCGAGCACGGTCCTCAGAAATTCTTTTTATAATTTTTGCACGCTCTTCCTGCCCGTCCCATATGAAATTAAAGTATTCTCCGCGACTATTAACATTGTCTGCAAACCATTCTGACATTCCAGAAGGAGTTGCTATATATTGATAAAGTAATGTAGGTGAGACATGTATAGGAAATTCTATTTCAAATTTGATTGGTTCTTGCATTATTTAAACTTTGCGGCAATATAATGTAATATACAATGTCTATAAAGGGAAAATGAGAAAATATTATTTACCTAACTTTTGGCTATGAATGTTAATTAGTTGTATATTTGCAGCCGCTTAGAAATCTAAGCACTTGGCGTGGTAGCTCAGCTGGTTAGAGCGCAGCACTCATAATGCTGAGGTCGGCGGATCGTGCCCGCCTCACGCTACGAAATCCCTTCAAAATTTGAAGGGATTTTTTTATGCAATAAGATTGTGGAAATTCAGCTTTCGAAAAAGCGAACCCCACAAGGGGATTCTCAAATCTCAGGCCTCAAAAATTTAATATGCCAATTTTGTTCATGAATACGGTTTATTAAAACGCCGTATAATCGATGAACTACATGAAAATACGGTATTTCACCTATTTTATCGTTGAAATATAACTATAAACTGTTAAAGTGTATATTTTTGTTTTGTTATTTAAACCTTAAATTATACTCTTATGGCAATCTATACTTGTAAAAGATTACTTAAAAATCTAATCTTTCTTTTGTGTATTGCACTTATGCTTACAAGCTGCGACACAAATCAAGAAATTGACATTTTCGGAAATGGGAACATTATTAACAATAATGACAATACCCCGAGAACCGCCGATAATACACTATTCGGGTCAACGCTGATCAACACAGACCTGGACCGTGTTTTTGAAATTAGGAATACGGGGGCCTCGAATCTTAGTCTTACAGGAACTCCAAGAGTAAACATTACTGGTCCAAATGCAGGCAATTTCTCAGTAATAACACAGCCACCTGTAACGTTAGCGCCAGGCACATCAGCTTTTTTTACCGTTAGGTTTAACAGACCAACAATAGGCACAAGCAACGCGTCTATAGTCATTAGGTCAAACGACTCTAATGAGGGCACTTATACCTTCAGCATTTCTGCAACGGCTGGCGCTCCAGAAATAGACTTGTTTGGTAATAATAATGCTATTGCCAATAACGATATCACTCCAAGGACTCAAGACAACACTTCTTTTGGCTCTACTAGTATAAATACAAATCTTGATCAAGTTTTTGAAATTAGAAATACTGGTAGCGCGGCTTTGTCATTAACCGGAACTCCTCGAGTAGCGCTAGGTGGCGCAAATGCAGCAGATTTTTCTATAGTAGCGCAGCCTACAGCAACTATAGCAGCTGGCGCCAACGCAACTTTTACAATTCGTTTTAATAGAGCTACAATAGGAACAAGTGTTGCCACAGTGACTATTTTATCAAACGATTCTAATGAATCCACATACAGCTATAGTATCACGGCAAATGCAGTAAGTATACCAGAAATAGATATGTACGGTAACAATATACTTATAAATGATGACGATATTACACCTAGCACGGCAGACAATACTTCATTTGGGACAGTAACTATAAATAACAACCTTGATAAAATATTTGAAATAAGAAATACTGGAGCACAGGCTTTAAATCTTACAGGTGTACCTAGAGTAGCTATTTCAGGCGCTAATGCCGCAAACTTTACAGTACTGGCTCAGCCAGGTTCTACTGTCGCTGCAGGTACGAGTTCTTTTTTTACCATACGTTTTAGTAGTGCTGTGGTAGGGGTCAACAATGCAATAGTAACCATTATATCAAATGACGCAAATGAAGCTACCTACAACTTTAATATAACTGCGACAGCTACACCTGTAGCGCCACCTATGGCTACCCGTACTACCCTATATTATCAAAACTTTGATAATGGAGCAAATGGGTGGACGTCAAACACCTCAGCCGGTTCACGATGGACATTAGGTAGAAATGGAGAATTAGGTGAAGGTGACTACTGGTACACTGATTCCTATAATAATTACATCCCAAATCAGCGTATAGTTTTAACAAGTCCTCTTATTCCTACGACAAATTTCACAGATTTAGTTTTTCATTTGGACTATAGAATTAAGTCTGAACTGGGCGATGACGGTATGAACATTGAGTACAGTCTTAATGGCGGTCTTCTGTGGACTACTCTAGGCACAAGTTCTACAGGCTCAAACTGGTATAATGATAACGATGTTGATGCTATAGCTAATAACGCAAATGGTTGGTCTGGCGATAATTCTGCCTTGGATATTAGTTTGTCCCGTTTTGAAGAAGGTACACACAGTTTACCCGTTCTAGCAAACAATAATCCACTTATGCGCTTTAGAATAACGTTTGCAGCAGACAATGATACAAATGTAGATGATGGCGCTATGGTCGACAATATTTTTATTACTGGTACTGAAATTATCCCAACCTTTGCAACAACTGGTCCTGCAAACGTAAACAATAACCTGACGCTTTGGCTAGATTCTAAAACCATTGGTCAAGGAAATAATACTCCATTATTGAATTGGAATGATAAAGCACTAAACAACAACGCTTTTGAAATAGCAGCACACGCACCAATATTTACAGATAACCCTACTGATAACGTTAACTTTAATAGTACAGTAACATTTAATAGAGCAGCCCAACAGCATTTACGTGGAAAGGGTGGTTATAATTCTAATGACTACTGGATAGTAGTAAGGAGTAATCTGGCGGTAAGTAACGTCGCAGCAAATGAAACAATGCTTATAGGGGCAAAGCAAGCTGCAGTGAGTCCTACAAAAGACCCTTCAGGGCTTGGCTGGGGTCCTGTATCGGCTCGATACACTAATGAAGTACTGTCGCATAACTTAGGAACTGTTAGTACAAATGACCCCGCAGACGGTAGTTATGGAAGAGCGTTTGCAGACGCATCAAGAACATTTGAAGATGTACAAATTATTAATGTCAAAAATAACGCGAGTAATAATGAAACAAATATCTATTTAAATGGCCGTAAGATAGATAATGTAACAGGAACTACTACCGTAACTGGTCAAACACTAAATTTTGCAGGGTTTTTAAACAAACCCTATTATTTAGGCGTTGGTAGATACACCTTAAACGGAGAGCCTTTTGAGTCACATTTAAATGGTCAGTTAACAGAAGTTTTTAGTTTTGCCAGTAGATTGGGCGATGCCCCTCAACAAAAGATATATTCCTATCTTGCAATAAAAAATGGTGTATCACTCCACAACCCTTCTAGCACCTTAGACGACCATAGAGCAGACTGGGATTACCTGGATTCTGACAACGGGATCATATGGAATGCCACGGCAAATACAACATTTAATTACGATGTTGCAGCAATAGGAAGAGATGATAATTCGCAGTTTGTTCAAAAACAATCTAAGAGTGAAAACTCCACTTCTATTATCGCCATAGGTTTGAACCGTGTAGAAGATTTAGGTTCTCAAAATACAGCAAACTTTCTAGACGACAAAGATTTCTTATTCTGGGGGCACAATGGTGCAAACCTAAGTCAAAACCCTACACCGCTAACATTCAACTTGGGTACCACAGATAATGTTACCGTAACAATGAATCATATCAATAGAGTTTGGAAAATTCAGGATAGAGTAACTACAGATATGCCCACTGTACAGCTACGCGTTGCAACTTCTGACCTCGCTGGTTTAGGAACACTCGATGCTGACGAACGCTATGTTCTAATTGTAGCTGACGACAGTGCCTTATCCACAAATGTTGAAACATCTGTTTTTAGTAACGATGGTGCATCTATGCGTG
>JANQTO010000068.1 GCA_030731685.1 Nonlabens sp. | reverse complement strand
GCCTCAGACAAATCGTTATCGCAAATCATCATCGAACTTATAGAACTGCGCAAAAAGGACGATGAAGAAAAGAAAGCATACTTACAGGAAAACTGGCTTAAACTGAATTATTACGAGCGTTTTGTTTTCAATAAAATCATGACGGGCGGCTTTAGAATTGGCGTTTCCCAAAAGTTAATGACACGAGCACTATCACAGGCAACAGGCATAGACCAGGATATTCTCGCCCACAAGTTAATGGGTAGCTGGACAGGTGAGAACACCACTTTTCAGGAACTTGTTTATGAAGATAATGAGGTTGCGATGCGCGGGAAACCATACCCGTTTTACTTGGCTTACGCCGTTGAAGGCGAGGTTGCAACTTTGGGCGATGTACAAGACTGGAGCGCTGAGCATAAGTGGGACGGCATACGTTCCCAAACTATTTTACGTGCAGGTGAGCTGTTTGTATGGTCACGCGGTGAAGAACTTGTAACAGACAAATATCCAGAATTTCAGCAATTTGTAGGTGCTATTCCAGACGGGACTGTAATAGACGGTGAGATTCTGCCGTATAAAGATGGAGAAATTCTGAATTTTAATGATTTACAAACACGCATAGGCCGTAAGACGGTCGGCAAGAAATTGCTAAGTGACGTTCCTGTGGTTATCGTTGCATACGATTTGCTGGAATGGGAAGGAAAAGATATTAGAGAATTGCCTTTTCAAGAACGTAGAGCCTTGTTAGACAAGTTAGTTTCAGATGCTAATCCAGAATTACCGTTGCTTCTCTCAGAAACCATGCATTTCAGTTCGTGGGAAGAAGTAGCTAAAGAACGCGCAAAAAGTAGCGAGCGCAAGTCTGAAGGTTTGATGCTTAAAAGAAAAGACAGTCCCTATCTGGTAGGTCGCAAAAAAGGCGACTGGTGGAAATGGAAAGTGGACCCGTTCTCTGTTGACGCGGTGCTTACGTATGCTATGCGAGGTCACGGTCGCAGGGCAAATCTATATACAGACTACACCTTTGGTTTGTGGCAGGATGGTGAATTGGTCACTTTCGCGAAAGCGTACTCCGGACTTACCGATGCGGAATTTAGACAAGTGGATGCGTGGATAAAAAAGAATACGCTGGAGCGCTTTGGACCGGTTAGATCGGTAACTCCGCACCATGTTTTTGAAATTGCCTTTGAAGGTATTGCGCCTAGCAAACGTCATAAGTCAGGTGTGGCCACGCGATTCCCAAGAATTATACGATGGCGCAAGGACAAACCTATTGAGGAAGCAAATACCCTAGACGATTTAAAAGCACTCATTCCTGCCGATGGCAGTTTTCTAAACGACGAATAAATGAATACATCTAAAAACAGTTATTTCCTTTTGATTTTCCTTACCATGCTAGTCAGTTTAGCAAGTTGTAAAGGAAAGCAACCTGCGCCAGTTCCTATACAAAACCAGACTGAAACCACTAATG
>JANQTO010000067.1 GCA_030731685.1 Nonlabens sp. | reverse complement strand
AATCGATGTTACGCCTGTTTATGTATCATTCTAGTCAACGAAATGGCTAAATCTGTTAGAATAATCTTGCTATTCCCATTGCGTTCTATGTGAAACATAGCTTCATTAATGGAATTGTTGATGTCAACGATTTTGTGCCCGTCTATGAAGGGAGCAAATTTTTCTAATAAAAAATCTGTGGAAGTAGGTTTTAAATATACCGCAGGTACAGCTTTATAATTCAGTAAAAGTGCCTGTCTAAAGAATTCGAGACAATAATTTAAAAACCTTTTTTGTGTATCCCGATTTAAGCTTGCAATATTTTCTGACCAGGCGATTAGGTCGGTGATACTGGCTTTATTTCCTTTTGCTTTAAATGCCGTGCGTACCCAGGCAATAAACCAGGCCTCAAACTGTGTATCTTCATGCTCGTTTGCAAGAAGTTGCTGGGCTTTAAAGTAATCTCCATTTGCCTGTCTAGCAACTAATTGCGCTTTAGATTCATCAATTCTTTGGGATGAAACAAGGCCATTTGCAACAAGGTCATTTGCTAGTTTGGGTACGTGTAAGACTTGACAGCGCGATTGTATGGTTTTAATGATTCTATCTTCATCTTCAGCGAGTAGTAAGATGACTGTTTTTGCAGGTGGTTCTTCTATAAGTTTAAGTAATTTGTTTGCAGCAGCTACATTCATATGATCTGCACCCCAAATCAGCAGTACTTTATAGCCGCCTTCATAGGCTTTTAAGCTTAGTTTTTTACCTATGGCTGCCGCTTCATGAACATTGAGAAGTAATTCTTTTTTGTCTAGGCCAGCAGCTTGTCCCCACGCTGCTATGTCGCCATACGGCTCTTCCTTAACAAAGGTGCGCCACTGTTTTATATAGTCGTCTGCAACCGGTTTTTCACTAGCGCTGGGACTACTTGCAATGGGATAGGAAAAATGCAAATCTGGATGCGATAGTGCGTCTAGTTGCGCATCACAGTGCGCGCCACCGTCACGACATAAAATGGAACGCGAGTAAGCAATGGCAAGTGGTAAAATACCGCTACCTGTAGGTCCCACAAAGAGCTGTGCGTGTGCAATACGGTCGTTATCAACTGTTGATTGCAGGTGTTTTTTAATATGTTCAAGTCCTAGAATGGAATCATAGCGCATGCTGCAAATATAGAGTGACTCAAACCATGTAAAAAACAATACACCTATATTTGTGGTCTCATAATTTTTTTGCCATGACCATGAATCAAATAGAATTTAAAAATAAGAAAGCACTCGTACGTGTAGATTTTAATGTGCCTCTAGACGAGCATTTTAACGTAACAGACACGACTCGCATCGTAGCTGCAAAAGACACAATAAGCGATATTTTAGAAAAAGGTGGTGCCGTTATTCTCATGTCACACTTGGGGCGACCTAAGGGCAAGGACGACCAGTTTTCACTGTCTCATATTGTAGATACGGTATCATCTATTTTGGGTGTTTCTGTGAAATTTATAGACGATTGTAAAGGTGAAGCCGTTGAAAATGCCGCTGCGGCTCTACAGCCTGGTGAAGTTTTGCTCCTTGAAAATTTGCGTTTTTATGAGGAAGAAGAAGCTGGTGACCACGCTTTCGCGAAAGCGTTATCGCAACTAGCAGACGTTTATGTTAATGATGCATTTGGAACGGCACACAGAGCTCATGCGTCTACTGCTGTAATTGCACAATATTTTGATAACAAATGTTTTGGACACCTCATGTCTCGCGAAATAGAAAGTTTGAACAAGGTAATGGACACTCCAGAGCGACCACTCGCTGCTATACTAGGCGGAGCAAAGGTTTCTTCTAAAATTACCATCATAGAAAATATTTTAGATAAAGTAGATGACTTAATCATTGTAGGAGGTATGGCCTACACGTTTATTAAAGCACAGGGCGGTTCCATCGGAAACTCGCTGGTTGAGGACGATAAAATGGAACTTGCTCTTAGTATTATGGAGCAGGCCAAAGAGAAAAATACACGCATACACCTTCCAGTAGATGTCATTACTGCAAACGATTTTTCAGAAAATGCAACACGCGACGTTGCTGCAATAGACAATATTCCAGACGGCTGGATGGGTCTGGACATAGGTCCTAAATCGCGTGAAATACTTAAGAACGTTATTGTAAATGCCAAAACCATATTATGGAACGGACCAGCTGGTGTTTTTGAAATGGAGCCGTTTGCACATGGAACCATCGCGCTAGGCGATGCAGTTGCCGAGGCCACAAAAAACGGTGCGTTCTCACTGGTAGGTGGTGGTGATAGTGTTGCTGCTGTTAAGCAATTTGGCTTTGAACATAAAGTAAGTTACGTTTCTACAGGTGGTGGCGCTATGCTAGAAATGTTAGAAGGTAGCATATTACCTGGTATCGCTGCAATTAACGATTAAAGAAACAGAATGATAAATAGAGCTTTGGCCCGTAATCTATGGCTTTTTTTAGGGGTGTGTACGCTGTGCAGCACCGCAAGCAGTCAAGTATTGATTGATGTTGCCTCAAATGTAAAAAGAGACTCTACAAAAATTCGTTTTTTAGACGAGCTTGATGAAAAACTCCAGGCAGCCCTAAATGATAACGACCTCTTCAATTACATGCATGATGAAATCATTAGTAACAATGACTCTATTGTATTTGAAAAAACAGTAGAAACAGATGTGTTAAAAGAGCGGTTAATAGCTTTAAATGCTAGTACACCTTTTGATATAGAGTATAACATTATTCTCGAAGGTGTTATTGCAAAATATCTCAAGCGCAATACTACCTACGTGGAACAAGTAATGACCTTGAGCGATTACTACTTTCCCATGATTGAGGCTACCCTTGATAAGTACGACATACCGCTGGAGATGAAATACCTAGCTATTATAGAAAGTTCCTTAAATCCGCGTATTAAGAGCCGTATGGGTGCAGCGGGCTTATGGCAGTTCATGTATGCCACGGGCCGCAATTATGAGCTTGATGTTACGAGTTATGTTGATGAGCGCATGGACCCTGTAAAATCTACAGAGGCTGCTTGTAAATATTTACGCGTTCTCTATGATATGTACGGCGATTGGAACCTTGCCCTTGCCGCATATAATTGTGGACCGGGAAATGTGAATAAGGCGATTAAACGCAGTGGTGGTTCTACAAACTACTGGGAACTACGTAAGTATTTGCCTCGTGAAACAGCAAACTATGTACCTGCTTTTCAGGCTACTATGTATATTTATCAATATGCCGCCGCGCACGGTTACAAGCCAGGTGCTACAAACTATAAGCATATAGAAACAGATACCATTCTAGTGAAAAATATGGTTTCCCTAGAAAAGGTTGCTCAGTTTGTTGAAGAAGACCTTGAAACTTTACAGTTCTTAAATCCAAGTTACAAGCTCGATATTATACCCGTAATTCCAGGAAAGCAAAATTTTCTACGCTTACCTAGACAGGCCGCTACGACCTTTATTATGAGTGAAGAAGAGGCTTATGTATTTGCCGACCCAAAAGGCCCCAAGCCAGCAGAACCTGTTGAAACCGAAGTTACAGCACTTGCAGCAACAAGTGCTCCCTCAAAAAAATCTTCTACACAACGTTTGGAATACACAGTACGAAACGGTGATTATCTTGGAAAAATCGCTGAGCGTTACGACGTGGGCGTAAGCGAGATTAGAGCATGGAATAACCTAAAGGGAAATAACCTTAAAGTAGGTCAAAAACTTGCCATACACTCAAAAAACGGTGCTGTTTCTGGAAGTAAAGATGCAAAGGCTCCTAAAACCTACACGGTTAAAGGTGGAGACAGTTACTGGAAAATAGCTAGAAAATATGGCTTGACTATTGTAGTGATTAAAAAATTGAATCCGCAGGTGAAGGACCTAAAACCTGGTGTTAAACTGCGATTATCATAAAATCTATGAAAAAGTACATACTTGCCCTTGCTGTTTGCTTTAACCTTGTTAGTTGTGACGACGCTGCTATTACCGTGGTAGATAGCATAGGAAAAATAAAAGATGTTGTTATTGTTGTAGAGAATGATTTATGGGAAGGCGCAGTAGGAGACACATTGCGCAATAATTTGGCAAAACCCGTCGACGGCTTGATACGTGACGAACCTGTTTTCACGTTAAACCAAATCAAACCAGCGTCTTTTGAAGGTCTTCTCAAAAAGTCTCGCAACTACATATTTGTGCAGCTAGGTAAAAAAGAAAGTGTTTCCATAAGAAAAGATGCATACGCAAACCCACAAACAGGAGTCGTTATTACAGCTCCAAATCAAACAGCTCTTGCTCGTTTAATAGGACAAAATGCTAGTAATATTATCGAGGTTCTCACCACCGCAGAGATTACTGAAAAGCAGCGTCTTATGGAAAAGGTGCGTATGGATGCAAAACCATTTGAAGAACAGCTGGGCATATCTATCGTGATTCCAAAGGCATTTCGCTACGCAAAGACAGAAAAAGACTTTTTATGGATACGCAAAACCATTGCCGAAGGGACTATGGACCTTATGTTCTACGAGGTGCCGTTAGAAGCCATACAGCGAGATTCTAGCGTCGTTTCGCAAATTGTTAGGGTTAGAGACTCTGTAGGCGGTAAAAAGATAGAGGTAAACGAACCAGGCGTTTTTCAAACAGAACCCATGTTCTCACCTTATTTGCATGAAGTTGCAGTAGCTGGACAGTTTGCTTATGAAACTAAGGGAACTTGGGAAGTAAAGAACATGTTCATGGCTGGACCGTTTGTAAACTATGCTATTTACAATCCTAAAAAGAAAAACTGGCTCATTGCCGAGGGCTATGTGAGCGCACCAAATTCAGAGCAGCGCAACTATATGTTTGAGCTAGAGGCTATATTGAAGAGTATTGAGTTTATTGATAAATAAATCTCCGACAACTTCTAACCCCACAAAAAAAGCCCGATTTCTATCAAGAAATCGGGCTTTTTGTATCTGTGAAAAGAGTTGGGTTAGAACTTATCGTCCTCTTTTTTGATTTCGTCTTTTGAATCATCGTCTTTAGAGGCGTTTTTGAATTCTTTGATTCCACCACCTAAACCGCGCATAAGCTCAGGGATTTTTTTACCACCAAAAAGGAGTAAAACAACCACAACCACTAGAATCACGCTTCCGTATCCAGGCATTCCTAAAAAAAAACTTGCTACCATTATGCTATCATTTAAAGTGTACAAAGATACGATAAGCACAATAACTAGCCGCTCGTAAAGCACTTAATTACAACGTCATTATGCAGCTATTCTTATGTAACTCTTAAAATAACCACCACAGCACTTAATATTTTATCTTTGTAGAACGTTTACAGTTTATGGCAAAGAAGAAAAGAGTTAAAAAAGGCAAGTGGAGACATAATTACAGGTTAATTATTCTCAACGATAATACCTTTGAAGAGCGTTTTAGCCTCAAGCTAAATAGGCTCAACGTTTTCGTTGTCACTTGTTTGAGCGCCGTTTCTTTAATAGCCTTAACGACTGTACTCATTGCGTTTACCTCACTGCGTGAGTTTATTCCAGGATATTCTAGCAGCCAGTTGAGACGGGAAAGTGCCACGCTCGTTAAAGAAACAGACTCCCTAAAACAGCAGCTCGCGCTCAATAATCAGCAGTATGACCGTATTAAGCAAGTACTCAAAGGCGACATTTCTACAAAAGAATATGAGAAAATAGACAGCGTCGCAAAAGCCGAAGTTGATAAAGGTAACATTTCCTTAAAACCCATTAAAGAAGATTTAGAACTACGCAAAGAAGTGAAGCGTGAGGACGCGTTTAGCGTGACAGCTGGCGCAACAGCCAAAACTAAATTTGTATTTTTCCCACCTCTTAAAGGTAGTATATCTGACGGCTTTAACCCTAAAATTAAGCACTATGCCGTTGATATAGTCGCACAAACGGGTCGTCCCGTAAAAGCCGCTGCAGACGGTACAGTGATATTTTCCAGCTGGGCTAGTGAAACCGGTTATACCATGCTCATAGAGCATGCAAACGGTTTACTCACCGTCTATAAACACATGTATCAGCTCAATAAGGGCCAAAACGACCAAGTGCGTGCCGGCGAGGTGATAGGTAGTGTAGGAAATACGGGTGAGTTCACCACAGGACCGCACCTTCATTTTGAGCTTTGGAACGATGGCTACCCGTTGAATCCCGTTAACTTTATTAATTTCGAGTAATGTCCGTAAAGTCTATTGCTGCTCGTGTTTTTGCCAGTATTGTCCATAAACAAACACAACGATGGGCAAAAAATCCTGTGGCTGCTCAGGAAAAAGTATTTCAGAAATTGCTGGATGTTGCTAGTGATACCGCTTTCGCGAAAGCGCACTCCTTCAAAGAAATTCAGAACCATAAAGATTTTGTGCAACACGTGCCTGTACGCGATTATGAGGCATTAAGACCCTTCATAGACCGTGTGGTTGCAGGCGAAAGCGATGTGACATGGCCTGGAAAACCACTTTATTTTGCAAAAACATCGGGAACAACTAGTGGTGCAAAGTATATACCGCTGACTAAAGAATCCATGCCCGAGCACGTAAAAGCGGCGCGTAATGCTATTTTGAGCTATATCTATGAGACTGGAAACAGTCACTTTGTGGATGGTAAAATGATTTTTTTACAGGGCAGTCCCGAAATGGAGACCAAAAACGGAATTCAATTGGGTAGGTTAAGCGGTATAGTCGCCCATTACGTGCCTAATTACTTACAGAAAAACCGCATGCCTTCCTGGGAAACAAACTGCATAGAAGATTGGGAAACTAAGGTTGAGGCGGTAATAGACGAAACATTGCCTGAGAAGATGAGCGTCATATCTGGTATTCCTAGCTGGGTGCAAATGTATTTTGAACGTATCGTACAGCGCACCGGCAAAAAAGTGGGTGAGGTTTTTCCAGATTTCAACCTCTTTATTTATGGCGGTGTTAATTTTGAGCCATATAAACCTAGATTTGAACAGCTCATAGGGCGTAAAGTTGACTCTATAGAACTTTTCCCGGCAAGTGAAGGCTTTTTTGCATACCAAGACACGCGTACTGAAAAGGGCATGCTATTGCTTCTAGACGCTGGTATTTTTTACGAGTTCATTCCTGCTGATCAGTTTTTTGAAGAAAACGCGCCAAGGCTTACAATAGGCGAGGTAACGATAGGCGTGAATTACGTGCTTATTATCTCTACTACAGCAGGTCTATGGGCTTACAACATAGGCGATACCATTGCCTTTACAAGTACAGCACCTTACAGAGTCGTAGTTACCGGTCGGATTAAACATTATATAAGCGCGAGTGGTGAGCACGTAATAGGTAAAGAAGTAGAGACTGCCATGCAACAAAC
>JANQTO010000066.1:317-7335 GCA_030731685.1 Nonlabens sp. | reverse complement strand
TGCAATAATGCATGGAAAGCCAAAATGCAGAAAGTAGTGAACAAATGTTTGCATACTTTTTAATTACAAGGCTTTTAAACCATATTCAGATTAAATAAATACCCAATTCCCGCAGTAATTCCCATAGCCAGCGTTCCCCAAAACGTAATGCGTGCCACCGCAACGAGCGGTTTAGAACCACCAGTTTTAGCAGCCATAATTCCCAATATGGCTAGAAAAAGTATTGCAAAACCATATTGTATAAGTTCCATGGTTTGTATGGGTGCAAATAACGCAACAAGTACAGGCAGCGAGCCTCCTATGGTAAAAGCAATTCCAGAAGAAAGCGCTGCCTGTAAAGGTTTTGCTTCACTATGCTCTGTAATTCCCAGCTCGTCACGAGCGTGCGCGCCTAGTGCGTCGTGTGCGGTGAGTTGTTTTGCTACTTCTAGCGCCGTCGCTGGTTCTAAACCGCGACGCTCATAAATAGCTGCTAGTTCCAACAGCTCTTCTTGTGGCGTGTCTAAGAGTTCTCGCTTTTCGCGAGCTAGGTCGGCTTTTTCTAGGTCGGTTTGTGAGCTTACAGAGACATATTCACCTGCTGCCATGGATAGCGCGCCGGCAACGAGGCCAGCAACTCCTGCAAGTAAAATAGGTTCACGTGTGCTACTCGCCGCTGCGACACCTATAATGATACTCGCGGTAGATAAAATACCATCGTTTGCACCTAGCACTGCAGCACGCAACCAAGCGCTGCGCATGGTATAATGGTTCTCGCTTGGCATTTTTTCCATATTATTCTCCTATTAAATTAAATGCGCCTTTGGTCAAAAACTGGGTTTGTGCATTGAATGCATTACTGTTCTCTAAGGCTACAAAACCACCATAATTCTCCTTTAAAGTTACGGGTATTTGCTTGAATTTATAATCATTTCCTTGCTTGCTCTCTAAAATTAAAACATAGTATGCTTCTCCTAATTGCACTACTGCTTCTTGTGGTATCGCTTTCGCGAAAGCGTTATCTACAACAATCCCAGCCTCTACAAACATACCTACCAGAAACTGATTATTCTCTTCTTTTTCTAGGTGTCCATGAACTTTTATGGTTCTGCTCGCATCTATAGTCGTACCTACTAAATGTACTGCGGCGTTGTAACTTGCTGTAGAAGCCTCAGGTATTTTGAAATTGATTCTTTGTTCTTTTTTAACCTTCATAATGTCCTTTTCAAAAACCGATAGTTCCAAATGAATATGGTCATTATCGATGATTTCTAAGATGGCAGTCGCTGGCGAGACATAGGTTCCTTTAGTTACGTTAATACTGGTGATACTGCCAGATATGGGTGCATAAACGCTAACCACACTACTTATTCTACCAGCCCGCACGCTTGAAGCTGAAATATGGAGTAACTGCAATTGTTTTTCTAGTCCATTGTGGCGCGCAAGGGTGCTTTTGTAATCACTCTCGGCTTTCAAATAACTTTTTTGCGAAGTGATGTTTTCGGTTTTCATCGTTTGTTGATTGTTATAAGCCATTTTCAAATATGCAAGTTGCTCATAGGTTTCCATATAGTTTTGTTGCAAGGTCACAAACTCAGGATTTTCTATCGTAACTAACACTTGACCTTTACGCACCTTATCACCTATTAATAAAGGAGTTGTCTTAATATAACCGCCCATAGTTGCGTTTACCACTGCCCTATTTTCTGGTGGTACATCTATGGTTCCTGTGCAACTCACGACCACAGGAAATTCTTTATCTTCTAGTGAACCCAATTTCATATCGCTCTGGTCAAACTGTGCTTGAGTTATGGTAATGAAATCGCTGGTTTCTGTTTCTTGCGCTGTTTCTTCGTTTTGAGAATCTGTTGTTTTGTCTCCACAACTGGTTATTAATATGGTAAGACTTAATAAGATAATAGTATATGTTGTACGTATCATAACGTGATGATTAAAGGGTTAAAAAGTTCATGGCAATGGTTATTTCATTATAAGCGTGCAACTTATCTAGATAACTCAAGGTTATTTCATAAGCGCTGTCAAGGCTTAGAATGTACTGGTAAAAATCTATCTCACCGTTTCTAAAACTGCCGTCGGCTGTTTTTAAAATTTCATCAGACAGTTTTTCTCCTTCATTTTCGTAATAATCAAGTGCTTCTTGTAGTTGCGCCCGTTCTAGTTCTAGAGCTCTATATTTAGCTTTAAGTTGTAGTGCATACTCTATGGACTGTTCTGTTGCAACGTCCTCAGCTATGGTTGCTGCTTTAATACGAGCAGACTGCCCGCCGAAAAGAATCGGGATTTTCACACCTACCTGATATCCATACAAGCTGTTACTTAAGCCTGCATTTGTACCTTGGAAATAACTCAAACTTAAGTCTGGTAATAACTGTTGTTTTTCTAAACGGCGTTCTGCCTGTGATTGCGTTATCCTGTTTTGGTAATATGCGAGCTCAGGACTTTTACTGCTATCTAAGGATTCTAAAGGAACCTTGAGAGACATCAAGGATGCAATATCTAGTTGCTGGTCTGTTTGCACCGTGCGCGCGAGTTCATTTGTAGCGAGTAATACCTCTTGCTGTGTTTGTATGTATTTTAAATGAATTTGTCGCTGTTTAGAGGCTGCGGTTATTTTTTCTAGGTATGTCGTCTCGCCCAACTCAAATCGTCGTGCAGCAATTTGTGAAAAACTACTGTAAACGCTATCTAAACGGCTATAAACCTGCTCCTTTTCTCTTGCTATAAGATAACTGTAATATGCACTCGTTACTTTACGCTGCACCGCCTTTTTCTGAATATCATATGCGCTGGTGCTTACTTTGTAACGTTCTTGATTCAGACGTTTTTCGGCTCCATAAACTGTTGGGAATTTAAAATCTTGTTGAACTCCAAAAACACGCAAGGGCAAATCATTTATCGCTAAGTTATTCTGGTCAAACGAGTAATACACTTGTGTTTTATCAAACGTATACGCACTTTTAATAAGTGCTCTAGACTGCTCTGTTTGCAAATCATATGATTTTAAATCTGCATTGTTTTCTAGTGCAAGCTTGTATAAATCTTCAAGCGATTGCGGTTGTTGTGCATTTACATGGACCGAAAACAATAGAACCACAAATCCCGCAACAATGGTTTTGTGAGCCTTTTTAGAGGTTTTGCGCGGTGTATTGAGATATGCATATAACACAGGTAGCACCACGAGTGTTAATATTGTTGCAGTTATAAGTCCACCTATCACAACCGTTGCAAGTGGTCTTTGAACTTCAGCACCTGCGTTTGTAGAAATAGCCATAGGTAAAAAGCCTAGCGCAGCAGCACTCGCTGTGAGCAAGACTGCCCGCAACCTGTCTTTAGTTCCTTGTTTTATGAGCGCTTCCATACTGTCAAATTTTTCTTTTTGTAATTCTTTAAAGTGTTCTATGAGTACAATGCCGTTCAATACAGCAATACCGAAAAGTGCAATAAAGCCCACACCAGCACTAATGCTAAAAGGCAAATCGCGTATCCACAACAACAGGACACCACCTACCGCAGCAAGTGGTATGGCGCTATAAATCATGAGAGCGTCTTTAACTGACTTAAATGCAAAGTAGAGCAATATAAATATGAGAATGAGCGCGATAGGAACTGCTACGAGCAGCCTGTCTGTTGCGCTTTGTAGATTTTCAAACTGCCCGCCGTAGGTTATGGAATAGCCCACAGGTAGCTTTACATTTTTACTAATTAATGCCTGCACGTCATCTACCACACCTTGTAAATCGCGATTACGCACGTTAATACCTACCACAATACGACGACGTGTGTCGTCACGTGAGATTTTTGCAGCACCTTTTTGGTAGGTAACATCTGCGAGCTCGCTTAATGGCACTTTACCACCAGCAGGCAGGTCTACAAATAGGTTTTTAAGATTGTCTATATCTTGACGTTTATCTTTATCGAGACGTACAACGAGGTCAAAACGTTTTTCACCTTCAAAAACACTTCCAGCTGTTTTACCAGCAAATGCCATGGATACCATGTCATTTAACTCCTGTATATTGAGGCCGTATCGTGCTATTTTTGCCCGATTATACTGTACACTCATTTCAGGCAAACCTGCTATTTTTTCTACAGAAATGTCAGCTGCTCCAGGAACATTAGTGATAAGGTCACCTATCTCTGCTCCTTTTTTTGCGAGTACGTCTAGGTCATCACCAAAGATTTTAATAGCAATATCTGCACGTACACCGGTTATGAGTTCATTGAATCGCATTTCTATGGGTTGCGTAAACTCTACATCCATTCCAGGAATAACAGCCAGCGCTTCTTTAAACTTGTCTGCGAGCTCGTCTTTTGAGTCTGCGCTGGTCCACTCACTCTTTGGTTTTAGAATGATGATGACGTCGCTTTCTTCCATAGACATCGGGTCAGTAGGAACTTCGGCAGCGCCTATTCTTGTAACCACTTGTTTTACCTCGGGAAATTCTTTTAAGAGAATTTGCTCTATCTGTGTTGTAATTTCGACCGTATTACTAAGGGACGTACCTGTTTTTAGAACTGGCTGAATCACAAAATCGCCCTCGTCAAGTGTAGGTACAAATTCTCCACCCATGGTGGTAAAAATGAAAATAGTGACCGCAAGCATTCCTGTAGCGATACCTAAAACAAGTTTTTTGCTGTTCAACGCCCAGTTTATAACAGGCTCGTAACGTCTTGTAAGCCATTTCATTAATCGAACCGATATGTTCTTATCTGTCGCTGTAGACGGTTTTAAGAACATAGATGCTACAACCGGAACATAGGTGAAACAAAAGAGCATTGCACCTAGCAACGCAAAGCTAAACGTGAGCGCCATAGGTTTAAACATTTTTCCTTCTACACCGCTCAAAGAAAGAATCGGAATAAATACGATGAGTATAATGAGTTGCCCAAAGATTGCGCTCGTCATCATTTTGTTAGCACCGTTGAATGTAATGGTGTCTTTTATTTGTTGTTGTTCCGCTTTCGCGAAAGCGAGAATATCATCTTTCCTTCTGGTAATTTCAAAGGCAATATATTCTACGATTATTACTGCACCGTCTATAATAATCCCAAAGTCTATCGCACCTAAACTCATGAGGTTTGCATCTACCCCAAAAATGTACATCAAGGAAAGTGCAAACAGCAAACACAACGGTATTACTGATGCCACAACGAGACCCGAGCGAAAGTTGCCCAGCAATAAAACCACTACAAAAATGACAATAAGGCAACCTAGAACAAGGTTTTCTGTCACGGTAAAAGTGGTTTTTGCAATAAGCTCACTGCGGTCTAAAAAGGCGTTGATGTAAACACCTTCGGGCAACGATTTTGAAATTTCATCCACGCGCTCTTTTACAGCTTCTATTACTTTTTTAGAGTTGGCATCTTTGAGCATCATGACTTGTCCCAGAACTTTTTCGCCTTCGCCATTTCCAGTAATCGCTCCGAAACGCACCGCACTTCCATAACCTACCGTTGCTACATCTTTAATGTAAATGGGTAAACCACCATCGTTTTTAACGACGATGTTCTTAATGTCATCAAGTGATTTTACAAGTCCTTCACCGCGTATAAAATAGGCTTGATTAACCTTTTCTATGTAACCACCACCAGAAACACTGTTATTTGTCTCTATGGCTGTAAAAACATCATGCGCGCTGATGTTCATCGCATTGAGTTTCTCGGTATTAATGGCAACTTCATATTGTTTTAAAAAACCACCCCAAGTATTTACTTCTACGACTCCTGGAATTCCAGAGAGCTGTCGTCTAACTACCCAGTCTTGAATGGTTCTTAAATCCTCAGCATTATACTGGTCTTTAAATTCAGGCTTTACATCAAGTACATATTGATAAATCTCGCCCAAACCTGTGGTAATAGGTCCCATTTCAGGTGTTCCGAAACCTTCCGGAATTTTCTCAGATGCCGATTTAATTTTCTCTGCAATAAGCTGGCGTGGTAAATAGGTACCCATGTCATCTTCAAAAACAATGGTTACGACGGAAAGGCCAAATTTTGAAACCGACCGTATCTCTATAACGCCGGGTAAGTTTGCCATTTCCAGCTCTACCGGATAGGTAATAAATTGCTCCATGTCTTGCGTAGAAAGGTTGCGCGACGTGGTAATGACCTGTACCTGATTGTTTGTAACATCTGGCACAGCGCCTATGGGAATTTGAGATAAAGAATACAGCCCAAACCCAATAATAAAGGCTGTAAATAAAAGTACAAGAAACTTGTTCTTTATACTAAATTGAATAATATTAGATAGCATATTTCGTAAAATAAAATGAATGTAAGGCCACTAATCACCTTATGATTAGCGCACTACTAAAACGTATTTATTTTACGATTCCCGTGGCGGTTGCAGCAGGCCAGTGGTGTGCGCTATAGAAAATGGTGCGCTGTAGTGAAAATTAGACTCTTTTAACTCGTCTAATTGAATGGTCTTTAATTCCTCTTTACTAGCAGGTGTGAAATAGGCAATGACTACCACATGATGAGCGCAGCTACTGTGGTTGAATGGCAAATGCTCATGCTCGGTTTGCTCGTGCTTATGCTCTTGATTATGAGATTCTTTCAACTCACCGTAGTGCTTAGAGATAAATACAAACAGACTATCACCATGATACTCGCCGTGAAAACGCGCATGAGAGATAAGATTATCTATTTTCAAAACATCGGAAATACTTATGTTGCTGCTTTGTAAAAGCAGTAACAAGGCAAACGATGTAGAAAACCATTTAAGCATGATGTAAAGGTATATTATTTTTTTTAGTTGTGTGTATCAAAGGTTACAAACCACAGGTAATGCTCCATAGTATTATTGTATAAAATGTACCACATGAAAAATTCCTATTTCTACAGCATGCTATTTCTCAAATGTCCACAATGCAGGCAAGGCGATTTTTTAGAAGCAAGCCCATATGATTTCTCCAGTATGAACAAGGTTAAGGAACGTTGTCCCAAATGTGATTTGAAGTACAGTATAGAGCCTAGTTTTTGCACAGGTTCTATGTACGTGAGCTATGGTGTGGGA
>JANQTO010000066.1:0-307 GCA_030731685.1 Nonlabens sp. | reverse complement strand
TCAGCTTGCTCGGAAAATACGAGAAGATGCGAGAGGTTAGAAATGAGGTGTTAGAAGTGAGACTTTATACATGAAGCATTAGACAATAATCATTATCAATTAAAACATGATTCAAGAACTTAAAAATAATTACGGCAATCAGTTTGAGTTGGAACTACTTGAAGAGATAAATCGTGTAGCAACATTTGTTGATGCTCCCGAAGGTCAAGACCTCATAAAGCCAGGTCAATACATTAAAACCATGCCTTTGCTCCTTTCAGGTTCTATTAAGATTATGAGGCTAGACGCACAAGGTGACGAGCTACTA
>JANQTO010000065.1 GCA_030731685.1 Nonlabens sp. | reverse complement strand
TCACACCATTAGAATTTGGGAAAAACGCTAAGTTCTCTTCGAACCTTTGAGAACGGAAACGAATATAAGGTACTACACCTTAAATGACTTACAGAAACTACTTAACGTAAGCTATCTAAACAACCTAGGCTACAAAATATCGGCAATAGCAAACTTCACGACCGCAGAAATGGAAAGCGAAGTACGCGCAAATTCCATTCAAGCAAACTCCAGCGTTCAAGCGATTCAAGAACTTAAACTGTCCATGATTAATTTTGACCAGCATTTGTTCCAGCGTATTTATGAGCAAGCACTTGAAAAGTCAAGTTTTCAAGAGGTTTTCAGGAGCATATTTATTCCATTTTTGACAGAACTAGGAACATTATGGCATTCTAAAACAATTAACATTGCACATGAGCATTTTGTTAGTTATCTCATACGTCAGAAGTTATTGATAGAGCTGGAGAAAGTTCAATATCACGGCGAACAAGCAGATGAGCATGTTTATATTTTGTTTTTGCCAGAGAACGAAATGCACGATTTAGGTTTGTTATATTTAAACTACGAACTACTTTCTAAAGGATACAGAACGATTTATCTAGGACCTAGCGTTCCACTTGAATCCTTATCATTTTTTAAGACGCTAGTTGACAACCCTGTGTACATTTCTTATTTCACTATATATCCAGTGCAAAAACAAATACCTGCGTATCTAAACAAGTTTAATCGTAAAGTCGCAGGAGACAAAAAAGCCGACCTGTACTTGTTAGGCAATCTTGCACAAAAAATAAAAGGTACAGACCTCGATGGAAATCATCATGTAATGACAGATATCGGTACCCTCATCCAAAATTTATCCCAAGTAGCATCAGCATGAGTGAAAAAGTAGCAATTATAGGTTCTGGTTTTGCAGGACTTGCAGCCGCATGTTACCTAGCCAAAGACGGATTTGAGGTAACCATGTATGAAAAAAACGACACCGTAGGTGGACGTGCAAGAAGATTAGAGAAAGATGGCTTTACCTTTGACATTGGACCTTCGTGGTACTGGATGCCTGATATTTTTGAACGTTTTTTTGCTGATTTCAACAAAAAACCTTCAGACTATTACCAGCTAGATAAACTCAAACCTGCTTATGCTGTAGTTTTTGAAGATGAAACAATTACTATAGGAGATAAGCTTGACACCATAAAAGAAACCTTTGAACGTAAAGAGAAAGGAAGCGCTGAAAAGTTGCAGGAGTTTATGGATAAGGCTAGTGAAAACTATGACATCGCTATACGTAATCTTGTTTACCGCCCTGGTGAATCACCACTTGAATTAGTTACAACGCAAACAGTTCAAAAGTTAGGAGCATTCATAGGTAATGTTTCAAAAGATGTACGTAAAAAATTCAAAGACCCTAAGCTTGTTTCTATACTAGAATTTCCTGTGTTGTTCCTAGGTGCAACTCCAGGAAATACGCCCAGCTTTTATAATTTCATG
>JANQTO010000064.1 GCA_030731685.1 Nonlabens sp. | reverse complement strand
GTATTTCTGTACCTTCATAAGTTAAACTCTATTCGGGTTAAAATAATAGAGCTAGCATTATATTACTAACACTAGCTCCGTTATTAAACTAAACACAAAACTAACTTAACTTTCATTCTTATCGTTTGGTATTGGGTTGATGAATCGCTTTCGCGAAAGCGAAATAATAACCAGTCCCGTTACTTTAAAAATCCTTAATTCTAGAAGCTGTATTGCAGCCCCATGGTGACAGACCTTCCTGGAAGAGCTCTAGCTCTTAAGAAATTATTCTGACCTTCTACAATGGAACCTTCCTCAGATTCTGTAATACCTAATGTATCAAAAAGGTTGTTTGCAGATAGGTTTAGATTTAAATCATTTGTGATACCTACGTTGATAAAACTATTTACAATAACAAATCCAGGCATAATCAATTCATTTGTATCCTGAGCATATGCTTTTGTTTGCCCTATGAAACTAAGACCTACAGAGTTCTGCTTTTCAGCACCAAAATTGTATGAAGGGATTACATTATAGATAAAATCTGGTTGTCTTCTAGGTGCGTTTCCTTCATTATCACCAGACTCCAGCGTTGCGTTTGTATAAGTTAATGCCCCGCGCACTGTAAAATCATCCATTCTATATGAACCTTCAATCTCAAAACCAAAAGATTTATAATCATTATCGATAATTAAGTCAGGGTTTGTTGCCTCAAATCCTGCTTGCTCCGTAGTGGATGAGTAAAAACCTGTAATATATAAAGTACCATTATTGAAACCTTGCTTATACCCTATTTCAGCCTGATTTAGGAAATCTAGTGCATTTATTCTGTCTGAATTCTGATAATCTAAGCCAGAGAATAAAATACGATCTGCTTTTGCAGCTGCACCTCTACTATATCTTGCAAATACAGCTTGTCTATCCTGTAATTTATAGTTAAGCCCCAGCGAGTATGAAACATAATTATAGTCATAATTTACGGTGGTAGGCGCAGCGTTGTTTACACTAAATACATTTTGCTCAGGCGCAGATATAAAACCGTCATTGTTAATGTCTATGGTAGATTCAGAACCACCAGTAAATGTACCGTCTACTTTGCCACTATCATATCTAAGACTTGCATCTATATTAAATTTATCTGACGCTTCTAGAGCAACATTTAAATATGGTGCCGACACGTTGTACTGTGTATCATAATTTCTAGCTAAGTTGCCCCAAAAAGGAGTGCCGTATGCGTATAATCCGTTTTCACTTAATGCTCCACCTGATGCATCAAAAACATTTATTAGCCGCGCGTTTTGACCCTGTACTTCTTGTAGGTAGGAGTTCCAGCTCCAGTTCATGGAAATATTTTGAATAGATTTGAAATAACCTAGTGTAAGATCTAATTTGTCATAAGATTTTGACAGTTTTAGGTCATTCATGAAGTTATTAAAATTTTGTAATTCTACGTCAAACATGTGTATGCGAGCTACCAGACTATTGTCTGATACAGTCGTGCCGTCTGTAAACTGTAATGTTGACCCAGCTCCAAAGGAATTTGCAATATCTGCTCCCGTTGCCACCTGTGATGGAAATGGTGAAATAAAGGCTCCATTATTTGCAGAGTACCTACCATTGTTAGAAACTTTCCAATCGTTTCCTAAATCAAAATTTGCTGAAATACCTATAGAAGTAGATACAGGGTTCATACCATCTGCTACATTTCCTCTAGATGGCTCTCCATCTGGGCCCAAACGCAATGTTTGTAACAAATTAGGTGTGTGTAGTGAACCTGTAGTTGCATCAAAATTAGGTGCGTTTTGCCAGGTCGGGTTTGCGTTTGTTCCAGAAACCTGAATAGGTGCCGGCAAATAAGCTATAGCTCTATCATTAAGATACTTACCATAAACCCGTACAGAGCCCTTTTCAAATTCCTTCATTAAACTCAATTTGAATTGCCCACCATTATTTGCTGTAAAATCTGCATCTCGTATTCCTTCACCAGCACGGTAAAACCCACCTGCATGCAAGTAAAGCTTGTCTGCAATTTCAGTACCATAAGAAAAGTCTGTTCTAAAAGAGTCATAATTAGCTCCGAACGTTGTACCTATCATACCGCCCTCGGCCTTACCTGTTTTAGATATAATGTTTATGATACCACCAGGAGCATTAGAAGTTTGCGTAGACGCAGACCCACCTCTTATTGCTTCTATCCTTGAAACGTTAGCATCAAATCTCGTAAAGATATCAGCTGTTGCAAACGATATATCACCATATAACAACACTGGTAAACCGTCCTCTTGAATTTGGACATATTTTGAACCACCTGAAGAAATAGGCACACCTCTTACAGATATGTTAGAGTTACCTTCACCTCCAGAAGATTCAGAACGTATACCCGGAATTGTTCTGAATATTTCGGCAGTCGTTCTGGGAGCAGACTGTACAATAGACTCTGTTGCTAAGGTCGTTACAGAAACGCTGGACTCAATTTTTGCCTTAGGATTTGTAACTCCAGTTACAATAATGGCATCTAATGATTCATCGTCAACTTGAACGGTAAAATTAAGTACCAGCGGCGCGTTGTTGACTTTAATTTTTTGTGTGATTTTTTTATACCCCATAGAAACCACCGATACTGTATAGTCACCATTTTCCACATTTTGGATAGTGTACTTACCGTCAATATCTGAAATAGCGCCTTTAGACGTTCCCTGCAAAAGTACGTTAACGCCAATAACAGTCTCTCCACTAGAGTCAGTAATAACTCCTGATATATTGCTTTGCGCAATTGCAAATGTTGCTGTTAAGAACAGGATTATTAGCAAACCCCATTTAAAGTTTAGTTTCTTCATAATAATATCGTTTATTGATTATTTAAATGTTAAGATGGCACCAAAGTAAATAGCTTGTTTACTACAACGTTATAAATTTTTATCGAAAACGTTTTCGAAAAGACCGAAAACGTTTTCGGTTTTGTAAATTTGACACATATAAACCTTGTATATTATTAAATTCTCCATGAAACCTGTAACATTAAGCGATATTGCCGAAAGACTTAACATATCTATTACGACCGTCTCAAAAGCATTAAAAGATTATCCAGATGTAAGTCCCAAGACCAAAGCACTTGTTAAGGAGCTTGCGTTAACCTTAAATTACCGTCCCAATTCATTTGCGGTAAACTTAAGAACCAAAGAATCAAAAACCATAGGGCTCATTATACCCGTTATTGTTCATCATTTTTTCTCAAGTGTCATCAAAGGAATTATTTCACAGGCCGAGAAAAAGGGATATCTCGTTATTATACTACAATCTAACGAGTCTTATGAATTAGAGAAGAAACAAATAGATTTATTGATAAATCAACGTGTAGATGGTATAATCATATCGCTTGCAAACGACACCGTAGACTTCAAGCATCTTAACGACGTCATCTCCTTGGACAAACCGCTTATCATGTTCGATAAAATCGCGAAACTGGTGAAGTGCTCAAAAGTAATTATCAACGATAGGCAGGCCGCTTATGACGCAACACAGCATCTAATCAATACAGGTTGCAAGCGTATCGCACATTTTAGAGGCTCTTTATTACCACAAAATTCCATAGACCGTTTCCTAGGTTATAAGAAGGCGCTTGTAGATAATGGTATTCCCTACGACCCTAACTTAGTTTATATATGTGAATGCGATGACAAAAGCTTTGAAGAAGGTAAGAAAAATGCCATAAAATTGCTCGAAGACCATGACGACGTTGATGGCATATTCATAAATACAGATTTAGTTGCCATAGGCGCTATTGCGGCCTTTAACGATTTAGGAGTTAAAATACCAGAAACTATTTCAATTGTAGGATTTAGCAACTGGTTTATGTCATCTGTTATCTCGCCTACCTTAACTACGGTAGATCAACCAGGTTTTGAAATGGGCAAAGAAGCTTTTAAACAATTATTCAAAGAAATTAGACAACGTAAAAACAACCTTCCTGTGACTTATGAAGAAATTGTACTCAAAACTTCCCTTGTAAAACGTGAATCTACTAAGACAGAATTGACCAATCGAGTTTAAGAGATTGTTTTAGGATTTCGCTTTCGCGAAAGCGAACTAAATTCAACCCCAAACTACCTTATGGTCTATGCGTAAAAACCAACTGCGCATTTCTAGGCTTCAAGGTTATCAACGGGTGATAATCTATAAAATCGTGAACGGTTTTTAAATCAAAACGTTCCAATATGCGGCGCAAGACAAGCATAAGTTCCATCATGGCAAAATTATTACCTACGCACATGCGCGGCCCAGCACCAAATGGAAAATAGAAGTCGCGATAACTTTTTGCCAGTTCTGGTTCAAATCTGGCTGGGTCAAAATCTTCCGGGTTTTCCCATAAATCAGCACGGCGGTGCATCTCATAAAAAGAAATAAGCCACACGCTATCTTTTTCTATTGCTATGTCCTCACAGGAATCTGCTTCTATCGCAACACGGTCGGTAACGTAAGCCGGTGGATATAATCGCAGGGTTTCTTCTACTATTTGTTTTAAGTACGGCATGTTCATGAGTTGGGTCATGAGGTCGCCATCTTTAGGGTTTGCCAGTTCTTGCTGCGCTGTTGCAATGGTCTCTGGATTGTGTGCTAGCAATTGCACTGCAAAGCTCAGTGCGTTTGCGGTGGTTTCGTGGCCAGCTATAAAGAGTACTAAAATCTCATCTACAAGCTGGTCGTCTTCCATAAACGTACCGTCTTCATAGGTACTGTGCAACAACATATCAAGCAGGTCGCCGGGCTGCTTACCGCTAGACCTACGATTTGTAATAATGGTACGTAAAATATCACGCGCTTCGTCAACCAGTCCCAGTGCGTGAGGTATGCTACTCGTTCCAGACAACCATTCCCTATCAAAATACCATTTCATCCACGGGATGCGTAGTTCCTTGATGAGCATTTTTTGAGCGGCTTCTGTCACTTCCTGCAAACGTGCTATTTTGCCATCTAAATTTTCTATATCGGCCAAATCAAAAAGGCTACGAGCGACCACTTTAAATGCGAGGTCGTTGAAAATTGCGTAGACATCTGTGACTTCACCTAGTTTAATATTGTCCAACTCTTCGTTGATAACGATATCCATGGTGTCCATCAGGTTTGCAATGGACTTTTTATAAAATGCAGGCTGTATGAGCTTGCGGTTTGCGCGCCATTTCTCGCCATTTTCCGTAAGTAAACCGTGGCCTATGTATTTGCCTAAATCATCAGTTTGCAGAGAAGATTTATTGAAATTTTTCTGATTTTTTTGTAAAATGTGTTGCGTCAGTTTTTCATCACAGGTAAAGTGAATCATGAGACCAGGCTTAGGACTCAACTTGAACGTGTTTCCGTATTTCTGAAAATTCTCCCTATGGAACGGCAAAGGGTCTTTATATATAGACCTGGATTTTGATAAAAAGGTAAGTGCTGGAATGCGTGGTATTTCTCTCATGACATATCAAATAAACCGCCCATAGAGTTTCCTTTAGTCTTTCCAAGGTGTTTGTAAGCAAGTTCTGTTACCTCACGACCGCGTGGTGTGCGCATGATAAAACCTTGCTGTATTAAAAATGGTTCGTACACTTCTTCAATAGTTTCAGCACTTTCAGAAACTGCCGTTGCAATGGTGGTCAAGCCTACGGGTCCGCCTTTAAATTTGTCTATGATGGTTACTAAAATCTTATTGTCCATTTCATCCAGCCCATGTGCATCTACGTTCAACGCTTTTAGTGCAAACTGTGCGATTTTTAGGTCTATAGTTCCGTCGCTCTTGATTTGCGCAAAATCCCGTACACGACGTAATAACGCATTTGCAATTCTAGGTGTTCCTCGGCTTCGACCAGCAATTTCAATGGCTGCGTCGTCGTGAATGGGAACATTCAGGATTTCGGCACTGCGCGTTATGATGGTAGAAAGTAATTCTGTTGAATAATATTGCAACCTTGACTGTATACCAAAACGGGCACGCATAGGTGCAGTAAGCAAACCAGAACGTGTAGTAGCACCTATCAAGGTAAAAGGCGCCAGATTGATTTGAACGGTACGGGCATTAGGTCCCGACTCTATCATGATATCAATCTTGTAATCTTCCATGGCCGAGTATAAGTATTCCTCAACAATGGGGCTCAATCTATGAATCTCATCAATAAAAAGAACGTCTCTTTCATCAAGATTTGTAAGTAATCCTGCAAGGTCGCCAGGTTTATCCAAAACAGGACCCGATGTTACTTTAATACTCACACCTAGTTCATTTGCAAGAATATGTGCAAGAGTCGTTTTACCCAATCCTGGTGGCCCGTGAAAAAGTGCATGGTCTAATGCCTCACCACGCCTGTTCGCTGCCTCCACAAAAATCTTTAGGTTCTCCAATACTTGGTCTTGACCTGCAAAATCGTCAAAACTTAAAGGCCTCAATGCTCTTTCTACGTCATTCTCCTCATTAGAGAAATGGTTGCCGTTAGGGTCTAGATTTTCGTTCATATTTCAAAGATACGTCTTGAATAAACGCACCTTACTATTTCATTAACAAGTTTTAATAGGGTATTAAGACCATGAGGCTTATTTAATCGATATTTTTAATAAAACTACATTATGAAACCTAACACACAAGTACCCGATTTGAATCTTCCATTAATCAACGATACAGAATGGACACTCAAAAGCCAGCGACCAGATGCTTTTACCCTATTAGTATTTTATAGAGGTCTACATTGTCCCGTCTGTAAAAAACAATTACAAGAAGTAGCAGAACATTTAGATAAACTGGTAGAAAGAGGTGTCTACGTAACAGCGATAAGCATGGATACAGAGAAACGTGCAAAGAAAGCTGGAGAGGAATGGAACATACCTAATCTACCCGTAGCATATAATTTATCTCAAGAACAAGCTAAATCCTATGGACTATACTTAAGCAAAGCTATAAGCGATAAGGAGCCTGAGGTATTTTCGGAACCTGGGATGTTTTTGATTAAACCTGACGGTACTTTGTACTTTTCATCCGTACAGAATGCCCCATTTACAAGACCCGCAATGAGTGATTTAATCAATGCAATCGATTTTATTAAGAAAGAAGATTATCCAGCACGTGGAACTTATTAAGAAGCATATTTCGCAAGAACTTTACCTTAATGCAAGTAGCTGTTTAATTCTATTATGAATTTAAGAAGTTCGCTTTCGCGAAAGCAAAAACACCAAAAATTAAGCGCAACAAAAAAGCTATCCGTTAAGGATAGCTTTTTTTATGTGTTTAGTGATTCATTTCTTCCTCACCATCTTGAAGTGGAATATGTTGTGGAACATAATCCTGGTCTGGAATAACGTACTCACCGTTTTCATTAACTTTAGAATAATCATACGGCCATCTGTGAACTTCTGGAATAGGACCATCCCAGTTACC
>JANQTO010000063.1 GCA_030731685.1 Nonlabens sp. | reverse complement strand
CAGAGTTATGAGTTCAGAGTTATGAATTTAGGTTGATAGTTATGACATCAGAGTTATGAGGCCTTGAGTTGGTGAGCGTTTGAGTAGGAAGTTACAGCTTTAGTGTTAATGTTATGAAATAAATACGTATCAAACCGTGTCGAGCGATAGTCGAGACGTTGTTTGGGTCAAACTCACGATTTCTGACTTTTGACATCTTAGCTTTAATTTTGATTTTCAGTAGTAAGTTATTTATCCTCTGATGTTTGCGCTGTGGCATGAACAAGGCAAAACCTCAGAGGTATTTTTAATTACGACAGTTTTTTTTAAGTTACGGCTTATCACTTTTGACTTGTGAAGCCCTAAGCTATGAGTCTTTGATTTGGTAGCTTTTAAGTTTACGTTTAGACTTATTCTTTCAAGAACTTGTAACTTACCGTGCAATACAACAAGTAATCTATGAATTTTGAGAAAATATCTTTTACCAGCGCAACGGGTCACAAACTTAGCGGTAGACTAGAGCTGCCTGCAGACCAGCATCCGCATAACTATGCTGTGTTTGCACATTGCTTCACGTGTAGTAAAAACTTTACGGCTACTAAAAATATATCGCGGGCGCTTACCACTGCTGGTTTTGGCGTTTTACGTTTTGATTTCACCGGTCTGGGCGATAGCGACGGCGATTTTGCTGACACAAATTTCTCAGGAAATGTGGACGATTTGCTTGCGGCCATTGATTATCTGACAGCGCACTATGCTGCTCCTACCCTACTGGTAGGTCATAGTTTAGGTGGTGCTGCTGCTATTTACGCTTCCGCGAAAGCGAGTTCCATCAAAGCCCTTGCAACCATAGGAACTCCTAGTGATACAAAGCATGTGAAACATTTATTCGGTAAACAGCTCGAAGCCATTGTAGTAAATGGAGAAGCTACGGTAGAATTAAGTGGTCGCCCGTTTAGAATTAAAGAGCAATTACTCAGAGACCTCAACGAGCAAATGGTTACCAAAACTATTCAAGAATTGCGTAAACCAGTGCTCATTTTGCACTCACCGCAAGACGTAACCGTAGGTATAAATCATGCTGAAAAGCTCTACCAAGCTGCCATGCATCCCAAAAGTTTTGTGAGTTTAGACGGTGCAGACCATTTATTAATGGACAAGGCCGATTCCAATTATGCAGGAATGGTAATAGCTTCTTGGGCTAGCAGGTACCTAGAATTACCCGAAGAAAAAAGCCTGCAATCGCATACTGCAGTGGTAGCCAGCCTGGACAACGAAAGTGGCTTTACAACACAGATGAGAGCAGGAAGACACTATTTCACAGCCGACGAACCAACCGAAGTTAGCGGGAACGATTACGGCCCGACACCTTATGACCTACTTTCAAGTGGTCTGGCATCTTGTACAGTCATGACTATTCAAATGTATGCAAGGCGTAAGAACTGGCACATAGAAAACGTGACCTGCGAGGTGCATTATGACAAGCAG
>JANQTO010000062.1 GCA_030731685.1 Nonlabens sp. | reverse complement strand
AGGTTCTTAAGCCTTGATTTTTTTGTTTCGTTTTTTTATCAAGAAAAAAATGAAAGCGACCCTTGAAAATACGGAGTTAATAATTAACGGAAGAATACTCATTAATTAGGTTACCCATACTTAACCACGTAAAGTATTAGTACTGCTCGTCCTTGTTAGGGAAATCGACAGCCTTAACGTCTGCAACGTACTGGCTTACTGCATTGCCCATATCTTCATAAAGATTTAAGTACCTTCTCAAAAACCGCGGATTGAACTCATGGGTCATACCAAACATATCGTGCGACACAAGTACCTGACCATCTACACCACTACCAGCACCTATGCCTATCACGGGAATGGAAAGACTCTTTGCAACCTCTTCAGCCAGGACGCTCGGTACTTTCTCCAGAACAATGGCAAAGCAGCCTATGCGTTCTAACATAAGTGCGTCTTCTTTCAATTTTGCTGCTTCCTCTTCTTCCTTTGCTCGCACCGTGTACGTGCCAAATTTATAAATGGATTGTGGCGTCAACCCAAGGTGTCCCATGACGGGAATTCCAGCATGTAAGATGCGTTTTACAGATTCTTTTATCTCACTGCCACCTTCCATTTTTACCGCGTGGCCGCCGCTTTCTTTCATGATACGTATCGCACTGCGCAACGCCTCTTTAGGGTCACTCTGGTAACTACCGAATGGCAAGTCCACAACCACCAGCGACCGCTCTGTAGCGCGTATCACGCTGCTCGCATGATAAATCATCTGGTCCAGCGTTATGGGCAGCGTGGTCTCATGACCGGCCATCACATTACTAGCACTATCGCCCACGAGAATAACGTCTATCCCAGCACTGTCTATGATTTTGGCCATGGTGTAATCGTAAGCTGTAAGCATTGATATTTTTTCACCGGCATTTTTCATTTCCGTTAAGGACTTGACCGTGATACGTTTATATTCTTTTTTGGCTGTAGACATTTTGTGCTTTTGTTAAGAAGTAAAAGTAGTAATATTACCATACATAATTAAATAAAACCTCATGAAACAGCTTATCGCACTTAGTTTTTGCTTGTTCGCTTTCGCGAAAGCGTACTCTCAAGATTTACCACAAATGGAAACAGCCGTCATAGATACGACCGAAAAAGTGCAAGTGGCACCTGTGGACACTGTCAAAGAATTCTTTGCCCATTTCAATACCCAGAATACCCAAGCCATGCGCAAAATGATGAGTCCAGACCTCACCATTCATTCGCTAATTGTATCTGAGTCAAATGGCAAAACACTGAGCACGACTAAGGGAAGTGACCTGCTGGTTATGCTCGACAATGTCACCGATGGCCAAAAAATCGAGGAACGCATCATTGAATATGAAAGTGTGGTAAGCAAAGACCATGCAACCGTTTCGACTACCTATGAGTTTTACAGCAACGGAGAGTTCACACATAACGGAACTAATATTTTTACGCTCTTTTTAATAGACAAGGCTTGGTACATCGTGG
>JANQTO010000061.1:3601-7464 GCA_030731685.1 Nonlabens sp. | reverse complement strand
ACGGCATTTGTTGAAGATTACCCTACGTCCACAAAACGCAATTCGGCTTTTATAGATGCAGCAAACTACTACTTTGATAATGGCGATTACCGTAAGGCTGTAACTTGGTATGAGAAGGTTGACGAGAGTACGCTTTCGCGAAAGCAAAAAGCACAATATAACTTCAACAAGGGTTATACTTTATTGCAAAGTAAAAAATATGCTGAGGCTAAGCCGTACTTAAACCGCGTAAGTGACGACAAGGAATATGGCTCCAAAGCCAAATATTATCTTGGATACATCGCATATGAAGCAAACGAACTGCAAGAGGCAAAAGAGATTTTTGACCAAGTAGGTGAGTCTCCCGAGGCCGACGAGAAACTGTCGTACTATCAGGCCGACCTAAATTATAAGCTCGGGAATTTTGACAAAGCCATCACGCTTGCCAAAGCACAACTTTCAAAATCAAACCGCAAGGAACAGTCAGAACTCAATCGTATCATAGGGCAATCACTTTTTAATCAGAATAAATTTGATGAGGCACTTCCTTACCTTTTAAAATATGACGGTGTAGGCGGCAAGCTTAATAACAACGATTTTTATCAGCTAGGATATGCTTATTACAAGCAAGGTGATTATGAAAAGGCTGTTGCTACATTTAACAAAATCGTGGACGGCGAGAACCAGACCGCACAAAACGCTTATTATCATTTAGGACAGAGTTATATTAAACTCAACCGCAGTTCAGACGCTTTAAATGCGTTTAAAAAAGCGAGCGAAATGGATTTTGATGCGACCATAAGAGAAGATGCTCTGTACAATTATGCAAAGCTCAGTTATGAAAATGGTAATCCGTACGACAGCGTTCCTGCTGTAATTTTAAGCTTTTTGGACAAATATCCTAACAGCGACAAAAAAGCAGAGATGAATGAGTTTCTCATAGATTCCTATTTTACGTCAAAGAACTATCCTGAAGCCCTTAAACTTTTAGAAAAAGGACGTATCAAAGGAAATGAGGCAGTTTATGCAAAAGTGTCCTTATATAATGGTCTCAACCTTTTTAACGCTACAGATTATAAGGAAGCTATTAAAAACCTTGATAACGCGCTAAAATATGTGACAGACCCAAGTATTAAGAAGCAGGCATTTTTCTGGAAGGCAGAGAGCGCTTACCAGCTCAACGATTATAGCACGGCACTTTCAAACTTTAAACAAGCCAAAGCTATAAGTGCTGCGGTTGACGAAGATGATGTGCTAGATTACAACCTCGGTTACACATACTTTAAGTTAAAAGACTATCCAGCAGCGATTACTGCACTTATGGATTATGAAAAACAAAGCGCTGCAAAAAAAGACCGCGCGCGTCTTAACGATACCTACCTAAGAGTTGCAGATGCCAACTTCGTAAGCAAAAAGTACTGGCCAGGAATGGATTATTACAACAAGGCCATAGATATGAACAGCTCAAACAGCGATTACGCGCTGTTTCAAAAAGCCATTTCCTACGGTTTTGTTCAAAAAATAGATAACAAAATTGAAGACCTGAACAAACTGGTAACGACCTTTAAGAACAGTCCGTACCGTGATGATGCGTTGTATGAATTAGGTAACACGCATATAAGTAATGGAAATGTAAGCAGCGGTACCCTAGCTTACGACCAGTTGATACGTGAATATCCTACGAGTGTTTATACCTCACAAGCTATGATGCGTAAGGGATTACAGTTGTACAACGATTCAAAACTAGATGCTGCGCTTGCGGTTTTTAAAGATGTGGTTAAGAAATATCCAGGCTCACCACAGGCATCACAAGCCATAAGCAGTGCAAGACAGATTTACGTGGACCAGGGAAAAACTAACGATTATGCAGTATGGGTGCGCGGTCTAGACGGTGTTGATATTACAGATGCTGAGCTTGATGATACAGCCTATGAGAGTGCTGAGCAACCGTATATACGTGGTGAAATGGCTGCAGCTGCACGCGAAATGAAAAAGTACCTGTCGCAATTTCCTAACGGGAAACACTCGTTGCAGGCAAACTTTTACCTAGCGCAAGCCCTTTATGCAGACGATAAGAAAACCGAGAGTATTCCGCATTTTGAATTTGTTGCAAATAAAGGTCGCAGTGAGTTTACAGAACAGGCACTGGCTCGTTTGAGTGAGATTTATTTGGCTAGTTCCGCTTTCGCGAAAGCGATACCTGTACTTAAAAAATTGGAAACACTAGCAGACTATCCGCAAAATATAATCTATGCGCAGTCTAACCTGATGAAAGCATATTACGAAACAGACGATTATGCTCAGGCAACAAGTTATGCAGACAAAGTTCTTGCCGACCCAACCGCGACAAATAACGCAAGGTCTGACGCAAGTATTATAAAGGCGCGCTCATCGTGGAAACAAGGAAACGAGGCTGCGGCAAAAGTGGCCTACGAAAAAGTACGAGAAACAGCTACAGCAGGACTTGCTGCCGAGGCATTTTATTACAAAGCATATTTTGAAAATAAAGAAGGTGCACACGATGCAGCCATTGCAACCGTTCAAAAAAACACAAAGGATTATGCAGGTTTCAAACTTTGGAGCGCAAAAGGACTCGTAGTCATGGGCAAAAGTTACTATGCTAAAAAAGAGACCCTAAACGCAACAACCATTCTACAATATGTAGTGGACAACTTTGCGCAATATCCAGATGTGCAAACAGAGGCGCAAACCGAGTTGAACAAGATTAAAACTACCGAGGCTAAGACAAATTCCTCTATAGCACCATCACAAAACTAATTAGAACCAGCGATGAACAAGAAATTAAAATATAGCATTCTAGCACTAAGCATGAGCGTGGTTGCAACTGTAACTGCTCAAGATAAGGAAGAAGATAGGCTCAACGGTGGTTCCATTACAGTTGTAAAACCTTACGACCCTACTATTAGTGATGCCTTTAAAATAAAGAGCGTTCCTACGGTGAACGATACAACTAAGATTAAGAAGAAACTAGTTTCCTACAGCATATTTTCAGTGCCTGTGGCTTCTACTTTTACGCCGGCAACAGGACAACTTTCTACGCTCAAGAAAAAGCAGCAGCCTAAGTATTTTGATAATTATGCACGATTGGGTATAGGAAATTATGCAAATGTGCTAGGAGAGTTTGCAGCAAATTTTGAGGTTGATAAGGACTCTGACGTGGGAGTTTTTCTGAATCATAACTCCTCTCAAGGTGGCATAGACGAAGCGTTTTTTGACGACGATTTCTCTGATAGTTCGCTAGAGGTTTCTTATGGCTCGCGTTCTAAGCAGGCAAACTGGAGCATTAATGCAGGTGCTCGATACCAGACCGCAAATCTTTACGGTGTACATGAACCATTTAGATTGTTGATTCCAGACCCAGACGCGATAGATGCTGGCGTAAACTATTTATCATATGGTATAGGTGGAAAGTCTACTTTCTTTGACAGTATTTTGAGTGAGGTTCAAGTAGGTATTACTGGATTGAGTTCAGGAACAGATGCAAGCGAGTTGCGTTTTAACATAGCTCCAAGACTTAATTTTGAAGTCATGGATTCTGAAATAGGGTTGGGCGTTTCATTAGATTATCTACAAGGCACATTTGGACAACAAGGATTACCTACATTCCCTACAGACTATGCTTACTTAAGCACGACTATTAACCCTAGTATCAATTTGTATGGAGATAATTACAAAGCGACTTTTGGAGCACGTATTAATTACTTAAACGACAGCGAGCGTTCTGAAGGGAAACTTAATTTTTACCCTGCGATAGATGCAAGCTACATCATTGCCGAGGAAAAGTTAGTAGCGTACACAAGCATTAATGGTGACTTAGACATGAACAGCTTGCAGCAGTTTGCAGGTGAGAATCCGTTTCTTGC
>JANQTO010000061.1:0-3501 GCA_030731685.1 Nonlabens sp. | reverse complement strand
GATGGTGTGGAGTTCGGTAACGTGGCATCGCACTTACCTAAGTTCACTTCAGACATTGTTGCAAACTATCAGCTTAATGACAAATGGAATCTAGGAGCAACCCTATATTTTGTTGGTGAGCGTGATGTTTGGAGAAATGGTGAAGGAGCAAGTACACTAGACTCATTTGCAGACTTGAACTTAGATATCAACTATCAAATTAACCCAAAGCTAAGTGCATTTCTTAGAGGAAATAACTTGACTGGTGGCAACTATCAGTATTATCAAGACTATGCCGTTCAAAACCTACAAATTATGGGTGGTGCGGTTTATAAGTTTGATTTTTAGAGTATCATAATTTTTGAGTATTAAATGCCATGAATATTTTCATGGCATTTTTGGTTAATACCTACAAAGCGTATCTTTATATCATGAAAAAACTAATTCCCTTTGTGCTTTTATTTGCACTTATATCCTGCAACGACACCACTGAACAAGTAGACTTATTAATCACAAACGCCACCATATATACCGTTGACGACGCATTTAGCACCGCGCAAGCAATAGCGGTCAAGGACGGAAAAATTTATAAAGTTGGTTCAAACGAAGAACTTAAGAACCTAAAAGCTACAGAAACTGTAGATGCGCAGGGACAAGCCGTTGTTCCAGGACTCATAGATGCGCATTGCCATTTTTACGGACTTGGACAACAATTACAACGAGTAGACCTAACAGGAACAACCAGTTATGCTGAGGTTATAGAACGCGTTAATGTGTTTCAAAAAGAAAATAATAAATCCTTTATTATAGGTCGCGGTTGGGACCAGAACGATTGGGAAATAAAAGAATTCCCTTCTAACAAAGAACTCAACGTACTATTTCCTGATACACCTGTTGCACTTACGCGTGTTGATGGTCATGCAATGATAGCTAACCAAGCTGCCCTAGACGCTGCTGGCATAACCCTAGAAACTCTTGCTCAAGGTGGTTCTATAGAACAGCGTGATGGAAAGCTAACAGGGCTTTTAGTTGACAATCCTATGGAACTGGTAGAAGCTGTTTTTCCGTCAGGTACAAGACAGGATGCTATAGATGCTTTGCTAGACGCTCAAAAAATAAATTTTAGCTATGGACTTACTACGGTAGATGATGCTGGATTGATGCGCGAAACCATAGAGCTTATAGACAGCTTGCAACAGGCAGGAACATTGAAAATGAAAGTCTATGCCATGATTTCTAATACAGAGGCAAACCTAAATTATTATCTTGATAAAGGAATTGTGAAAACAGATAGACTCAACGTGCGCTCCGTAAAGTTTTATGCTGATGGTGCGCTGGGCAGCCGCGGTGCGGCCATGAAACAACCTTACAGCGACAGGCATGACCACCACGGTGCGTTACTAAGCAGCGTTGCAGATTTTAAAGCAACCGCACAGCGCATTGCGGCTACTGAATATCAAATGAACACACATGCCATAGGTGATAGTGCAAATATTGTTGTCCTAAAAACCTACCAAGAACTGCTTAAAAACAAGAAGGACCGTCGTTGGAGAGTAGAACACGCACAAGTAGTTAGTAGTGCAGATTTCAGTTATTTTAATGAGTTCAACATCATACCATCTGTTCAACCTACGCATGCTACTAGCGATATGTACTGGGCGCAGGATAGGGTAGGCGCTGAGCGCATTAAAGGTGCATATGCCTACAAGACATTGCTCGAAAAATCTAAAATCGTTGCCTTAGGAACTGACTATCCCGTGGAACAGGTGAATCCGTTTCTTACGTTTTATGCAGCTGTTTCTAGACAAGATGTAACTGGATATCCAGAAAAAGGTTTTTTACCTGAACAGGCACTGACCAGAGAAGAGGCACTACGCGGTATGACCATTTGGGCAGCGTTCTCAAACTTTGAAGAAAAGGAAAAGGGTAGTTTAGAGGTGGGCAAGGCAGCAGATTTTGTTATCCTTAATCAAGATATTATGAAAGTTGCTATAAAAAAAGTGCCCGATACTAAAGTACGGGCAACTTATATAAATGGAGAAAAAGTTTATAGCAATTAAGATTCTTCGTCGGCGTCGCTGCTCAGTTTCCAGTCCATATATTTATGCAGGTCGGTATCTATCCAGCCTACAATTATTGTCATAACTGTTAAGTCATCAACATAACCTAAAATAGGAATAAAGTCGGGAATAAGGTCTATAGGACTTAAAACGTATAGAAGTCCTGTAACGGCCGCTGCAACGGTCATCCACGGCACGGCCTTGTACTCTCCTCTGCGATAATCTTTTATCATCATGAGCATTATTTCGCCCATTTTACGGTATTTTTTTAGCTGGCCTACGCTAGCAAGGATGGTAGCCAGTTTGCCTTCCTTTTGAATCACACGGTCCGCATCTTCAATGGTAGTTTCTTCAGCGAGGTCTTTTGTGTATTCCTCATCTGGCATTATTAGTTTTCTCAAATTCATGTTGCAAAAATTTGGTTGAAGTCCTTAAACGATTTGAATTCTAACGCATTTCCGCTTGGGTCTAAAAAGAACATGGTTGCCTGTTCCCCAGGCTGTCCTTCAAACCGTATGTAAGGTTCGATGATAAATGAAATGCCTTTTTCTGTGCACGCTTTCGCGAAAGCGTGGAAAATATCCCATTCCAGTACCACACCAAAATGAGGCACAGGAACCGCCTTGCCGTCTACTGCATTTGTGGAAATACCAGGCGCATTGTCAGAAATGTGTATTACTAGCTGGTGACCAAAAAAGTCAAAATCAACCCAGTGGTCTGAACTGCGACCTTCCTTACAGCCCAGAGTGTCGCGGTAAAAATCGCGCGTGGTCGTAATATCCTTTACGGGAATTGCGAGGTGAAAGGGTGTTAGTTTCATATTTTTAAAAATAAAAAAAGCCATTCGTTTTAATGGAATGGCTCGTGTTAATGATTTCTCAAATTTTAGATGATGCCATCAACGATGCCATATTTAACGGCTTCATCTGCACCCATCCAGTAATCGCGGTTAAAGTCTTTCATGACTTTTTCAAAGTCTTGACCACAATTGTCTGCCAGTATTTTTGCACTTAGTTCTTTTGTTTTAATGATTTCGGCAGCGGTTATTTCTATATCTACACTTGTTCCTCGTCCTCCACCACTAGGTTGGTGAATCATCACGCGACCATTTTGTTGAATAAATCTACGGCCTTTAGTTCCTCCAGAAAGCAAAATGGACCCCATGGATGCTGCAAGACCACTACAAACTGTACTAACAGGACTTTTTATTTGTTGCATGGTATCATAAATGGAAAAACCAGATGTTACATAACCTCCAGGACTGTTAATGACAAATGTTATTTCTTCATTGCTTATAGAATCCAGTAATAGTAAACGGTCCACGCAGTGTTGCGCAGTCTTATCATCTACCATTCCCCATATAAAAAGTTTACGTTGTTCTATGTAAACATCATCTATTCTATCTTGTAATTTTACTGCTTTACTCATGTATTATTATTTGTTATAAAAGTACGGAATTATT
>JANQTO010000060.1 GCA_030731685.1 Nonlabens sp. | reverse complement strand
AGTGCCCAGCCTAGTCCAAAAATAGTACCGCCAAACAGGTAGTTTTTATAGCCAGGGTTTTTAGGTGTGAGCTTCATTTCCTTACTACCTAAAGCCTTTATATTAAATCGTTTAATAAGTTGTATCCCAATGATTCCTAGAGCTACTGCCGTTCCTATAATACCGTACATGTGAAAACTACCAAACTGGAACATTTCATAAATGCGAAACCAAGACGCAGCCTCAGACTTATACATGATTACTCCAAAAAAGAATCCTATTATTAAGTAAGTGATATAACGCATAACTAAAATATATAAGGAAGTAAAAAGTGATTCATAAGTAGGCCACCTATAAAAAAGCCCACCACAGCGATAAGCGATGGTACCTGAAGATTGCTCAGCCCTGAAATCGCATGTCCGGAAGTACAACCACCGGCGTAACGTGCTCCAAAACCTACTAAAATGCCACCTAGTAGTAAGATAAGAATGTTAGTAGGGTCTGCGAGGCTCTCGGTTGCAAAAATCTCAGTAGGTAAATATGCTGAGTTTGTGCTCGTAATATTGAGTTCATCTGCTAGTTTTGTGGCTACCTTTTCATCTATTTGAACTTTATTATCACTAAGATAATGTGATGCTACAAAACCACCAGCAACTGCTCCTGCAATGACCACAAGGTTCCAGCGCTCTGCACGCCAGTCAAACTTGAAAAATGATGCTGCTTTACCACCACCAGCAGCAGCGCAAACTGTGCGTAATGGAGAGGACATTCCAAATTGCCTACCTACAAAAAGCAGCGCAAACATTACCAAAGCAATAAGAGGACCTGCCACATACCATGGCCATGGTTCATAAATAAAATTCATAGTTATTTAATTTTGTGCAAAGATGTATTAATTTAAGGAGTGTTTGTGTAACAAGGGTTACAGTTCAGCTTGCTATTTTGTTAAATGATATAAAAAAAAGCATGGCAACTTCCTTATGACTAATAACTCGTATCATCCAGCTTCACCTTACCGTGAAATGTCTTGTATAAAAAGAAGAAATAACCTCCTAAGAGCGGTGCTCCTATGCACACTATGGTAAGCATGATACCGAGAGATTTCTGTGAGGATGCAGCATTATAAATAGTTACGCTATACGCTGGGTCTATGGTTGAAGGCAATAATACAGGATATAATTGTACCGCTACAAGCATTAACAAAAAGGCCATTGTTAATGACGAAAAAACTAAAGCAGTCCCATATTTTTTCTTAGAAACTAACCGAGGTACGTTTGCAACTGATAAAAATGCAAGCACAGGAACGATAAAAGAAACGGGATATTCTTTAAACTTATCGGTCACACCAGGTAAATAAACAAGAGTATATAACGAGGTGGCCGCAAAACTAACGATGAAAAAAACCATTCCTTTTTTAAGTAAAAAAGTAAGTCGCGCGTGCAATCTACCTTCAGTTTTCAACAGTAGGAAAATAGCACCTTGCGTCATAAACAGCGACACGGTTGTTAGG
>JANQTO010000059.1 GCA_030731685.1 Nonlabens sp. | reverse complement strand
GTTTAAGGAACAACAAAGCTGTTCTGTGCGAGAAACCAATGGGCATGAATGCGAAAGGAAAACGAGCAATGTCTACGCAGATTAAAAGATTTCACAGTAATTCATTGTATCAAACAGTCTAGATTTTACCATATCTCAACACCACATTTAACAATCTTATAAGAGTTACCACTTGTTAACTATATTGATGTTTCTCTACTTTTGAGAAATTTTAATTTATGAACCTATTATTACTTCTTTTACAGAACACTCCTAAAGATAAAAAAGGTGAACTCGATGTAAATCCGCAATCCATTGTGGAAAAGCTAGATTCGTGGCTGGACGGCTTTATTAAAGCTGTTCCTAATATATTGATAGGTATCGCGGTATTTATCGCTATGCTTTATCTGGGCCGTTATCTCGGCAAACTCGTTAAGCGATTATTGCGCAAACAAGGCCGTCAGAACTTTGGCGACTTACTGGGTGCCTTTACGCGATATCTGGTGGTTATTTTAGGTATTGCGGTATCGTTAACTATTATTGCGCCAAACCTAAGCCCAGCCGACTTGATTGCGAGTCTAGGAGTCTCGTCTGTGGCTATTGGATTTGCCTTTCAGGACATTCTTCAAAACTGGCTTGCTGGTATTCTCATATTGTTGAGACAACCATTTGAACTAGGTGACCAAATCGTCGTAAATAATTATGAAGGAACCGTAGAAAAGATTAAAACCCGTGCGACAATCATCACGACTTATGACGGTAAGCGCGTCGTTATTCCTAACAACACGGTGTATAACAACTCAGTTATTGTAAATACCGCACATGAATTTATCAGGTCGCAGTATGATGTAGGTGTTGGGTACGATGAGAACTATATGGAAGCGATGAAAATACTGAAATCCACTATAGAAAAAGTAGAAGGTGTAACCTCTGAAAAACCTGTTGAAACCTTAGTTTGGGACCAAGCAGATAGCTGGTTGACAATCCGCGTGAGGTGGTGGACAAAAAGTGACCGAGCAAGCGTGGTTCAGGTGTGGTCCAGAGTGCTTCACGACACACAAAAAGCCATGGACGATGCAGGAATCGACTTACCGTTCCCTACAGTAGTGGAAATTCAAAACGCACATGATTTAAAGGAGGCAAGACAGGACTTAGAACGTAAATTCTCCACCGACAAAAAGGTTATGTCCAAAAAGGCCTCAGAAAAAGTAAAGGAAGAAGAAAACAACGCAAGCGATAACGAAAGTGACAATTAGAAAACACATCTCGTTTCTGTATTGAAAGAACCTCGTTTATCACTAGTGCATTAAAACTATTTTTGAGGAACCATTGAACGCTATCTATTAGAGAACGTTTAATGGTTTTTTGGTTTAATTAAAAGTTCAAAAATGAGTTAACTTTACGGAAGTTGCTGAACGTATTCTAATGAAAATTAGGACTAAAATTCATTTCTAAGCAAGCATTCTACCTAATTTTGCATCACTAGTATGCTAGCCCATTATATAAATTCACATTAAACT
>JANQTO010000058.1:780-1500 GCA_030731685.1 Nonlabens sp. | reverse complement strand
GTTGTAGGCTCTAGCAATAGCGCGGTAGATGCAGCTCTAGAAATTTATAGAAAAGGTGGTAAAGTAACGATGATCATACGTGAAAGCGCGATAGGTGAGCGTGTAAAATATTGGGTGCGGCCTGATATTATCAATAGAATAGAAGAAGGCAGTATTACCGCTTATTTTAATGCCGAAATCACAGAAATTACAGAAACAACTGTTCGTTTCTCGCAAGATGGCGCAATCAAAACAATACCTAACCATTATGTCCTTGCACTTACGGGCTACAAACCAAACTTTGCATTTTTAGAGTCCATGGGAATCAACTTAGTAGGTGATCAAAAAATTCCAGAGTATAATGAAATTACGATGGAAACAAATGTTGCTGGGATTTATCTAGCGGGAGTTATTTGTGGCGGTTTAGAAACTCACAAGTGGTTTATAGAAAACAGCCGAATCCATGCTACGATGATCCTAGATGCTATGGTTAGTAAGAATTAAATAAATTATACATGTAACGCTTTCGCGAAAGCGTTACATGTACAAATAGTAATACTCAATTAAACAGCAGTAAAACCACCGTCTATTGTATAATAAGAACCCGTTACAAAACTGGCCTCTTCTGACAATAGCCAAAATACCAGATTTGAGACTTCTTTTGCAGTCCCAAGTCTACCTATAGGATGCGCTTGTATGAGCTGTTTTTTCTGTTCTTCATCTATTTGATCTAGCAAAGGC
>JANQTO010000058.1:0-770 GCA_030731685.1 Nonlabens sp. | reverse complement strand
TTTGTATATATCCTGGACCAACGGCATTGATTCGTATGCCTTTAGAAGCATATTCAACTGCAGCAGTTTTTGTAAGACCAACTACGGCATGCTTTGACATAGTGTAGGCTACAGAGTTAGCAGCCGCAACAGTTCCATGCACACTAGACATATTTACAATTGCACCGCCACCGGCTTTTATTATAGCAGGAATTTGCACCTGGCAACTATAAAAAACGCCATGCATGTTAATATCTATCACTTTTTTATAGCTTTCTAGATCATAGTCGGCCGTTAAATTCATTTCTCCTCCTACACCAGCATTATTAACAGCATGAGTAAGATTGCCATATTTTTCAATAGTTTTTTCTACAAGGGCCATGCAACTTGCAGGATCAGACACATCACATGAAATGAATGTTGCTTTGCCACCCTTCTTTTCTATAGCTTTAACCACTTCATTTCCTTCTTGCTCATCAATATCTGAAACTACTACATTAAATCCTTCTACGCCTAATCGAAGTGCACATTCTTTACCGATACCACTTGCGGCACCCGTAATAATTACAGTTTTACTTTTCATAATTTTTGTTTTGAAAATACAACCTGTAAAGAAATGACCCTGTTAAATATTTATGAAGCTTTATGAGACTGGTTATTATTTAACAAATCCATAAGATTCACATCGTTGCCTAACAAAATTTCTGTAGGATTAATACGTCCTGTTTCTGGACCGTTTTCCAGTTTCAGCACACCACGCGGACAAACAGCACTACAAATACCGCAGCCTA
>JANQTO010000057.1 GCA_030731685.1 Nonlabens sp. | reverse complement strand
CAGGTTTAGAATGGTCGTAATTCTCAAGTTCTGTTATGAATTGCTGGTAGTCTTCCCAGCTTATTGCTGCCTGTTGCGCCTCGCCCACAAGGGTCATTTTAGATTGTGCATATATCGCTGTATCATCATCGCTCACAGGAGTTTCAGTAGAGTCGGTACGTTTTTTTTGCGTACAGGCTACCATAAGAAGCATTAGCAATATGGGCGTTAATATTTTCATGAAACTGGTGCGGTAGTGCTTTGCAAAGATGCTCAATAAATTGCCAATAAAAAAGATATGGTTTAGCAGCTTAATTGGCATTTTCTCTAACTTGACTTTCTAGGGCTGCAGCACGTAGTTCCTGTGCAGTGGTCTTGTGAACGTTGAAATCGTTTAATTCGGTCAGGTACGTAGTAACATCTGGCGACGAGTCTGCTGCATAAAATTGATAGGTCTGTAAAATTTTTGAGTTTACGTCTTGCAGCGCCATATAGAGATTCAAAACGTGCTGGTGCTTGTCTTTTGGGTTTACATGATTTTTAGGAAGCTGTGTTTCAAAAATCTTGGTTGCTTTTTCTAGGTCTTCTATAGCATCTTGAATATCATCTATTTGTAAATATGCAGGAATGGTATTTTTAAAATCGTCTAGTTGCTCGCGCATTGTGATTGCAATTGCAGCGTGTTTTGAAATAGGTTTGTTAGGTAATTCCTCTACCGTATTTGTTAGAGTTGCGTGTGCTGGCCAGTCTTTGATTGTGAGCAATTTTGTGCTGTCAGCCTGTACGTTTTCACGCATGGTTTTTAAGTACTTTAATGCAGTTTGTTCGTCAAATTGCGCTTCAGTTTCTTGTTCGACAACCGGTTTTCCAGCCGTAATTTCTTTTTTATCGTTGCAACTAACTAGCAATAAAGTAAGTACGAGCGTTGTTAAATACAATTTAGGAGTCATAAATGCTATAAAGTATCAAAACTAGTCATTGTTTCGATATAATTTTAAAAAAAATGGTAGCCATTGATATGTAGGGAATTGTGAATTGTACGCTTTCGCGAAAGCGAACTCCATAAAAAACGCATTGCTATTTTGAGAAATGTGCAAGGCTTGCATAATCTAAGGTCTTATCTTTACCTAAAATTTTAGAAGATGGCAAAAACGATTCTCATAATAGGTGCTTGTGGACAGATAGGAACGGAACTCACTATGGCGCTACGCAAGGTGTACGGTTCTAAAAATGTTGTTGCGGCAGACATACGCGAGGGAAGCGATGAACTCATGGTGTCTGGACCTTTTGAGATTTTAGATGCGATGGATGCCTCTCGTATAGACACTATTTGTGCGCAATACTTTGTAGATGAAGTGTATTTAATGGCCGCGATGCTAAGCGCGACTGGTGAGAAATTCCCTAAAAAAGCGTGGGATTTAAATATGAATTCGCTTTTTAATGTCCTCGATCTTGCCAAAGAAGGTAAGGTAAGTAAGGTGTTTTGGCCGTCGAGTATTGCAGTTTTTGGGCCTACGACGCCTTCTGAAAATACGCCACAAAAAACAATCATGGAACCGTCCACGGTTTATGGTATAAGTAAACAGACTGGTGAGCGCTGGTGCGAGTATTATCATAATAAGTACGGTGTAGATGTGCGCTCCATACGATATCCAGGACTTATCTCCTGGAAAGCGCAACCAGGTGGCGGCACGACAGACTATGCGGTGGATATTTTTCACCAAGCACTGGAACACAATAAGTTTGAGTGTTTCTTAGAAGAAGATACTATGTTGCCCATGATGTATATGGAAGATGCGATAAGAGCGACCATCGAAATAATGAAAGCTCCGGCAAGTTCCATCAAAGATAGAAGCGCTTACAACATCGCAGGTATAAGTTTCACGCCTGCTGAAATAGCGGCTGAGATACGTAAACACCAACCTACTTTTGAGATTACCTATAAACCAGATTTTAGACAGCAAATAGCTGATAGCTGGCCAGGTTCTATAGACGACTCACAGGCTCATAACGACTGGGGCTGGAATCATTATTATGATTTAGAGAGTATGGTCACTGAAATGTTTACACAGTTGCCCAAGAGGTCAATTTTCTAGAAACAAATACTATCTTTGTAGCTTTTAAAATAATAATATGTCATTCTCAAGTTTATATGAATCTGGGCAAAGTGCCCGTAATAAAAGCCATTTTGCTTCTATGGCTGCCCTTGCAATAAGTAACAATGTTATAGACGCAGACGAGGAGAAAGTGCTGTTGCGTTTTAAGGCCAGTTTAGATATTAGCGACTCTGACTACGCTGAAATTATTAAGAATCCGGCAGCTGTACCGGTTACACCGCCTAACACCAGCGAAGAGCGCATACAATGGCTACATGATTTATTTAAAATAGTATTTGCAAACCATGAGATGACAGAGCGTGAGCACCTGCTTTTAAAGCGTTATGCCACTGCTATAGGTTATAATGACGAAGACGCGCATTATTTAGTGGAGCGTTCCATAGAGATATTTTCAGGTCACCTGAACCTTGAGGACTACAGATATTTACTTAATAAGGACAGGTAGCCTTATTTAAACTTCTTTAAATTGAGCCTTTTATAGATGGTGGACAACACTTCATCATCTGTATAAGGCTTTTTTATTACATCCTTGAATCCAGCCTTGCTGTATTCTTTGAGTTCTTCAGGTTTTGATTTGGTTGAAAGGGCAATTGCTGGAATCTTGCTGTTGTGGTTATTTCCAAATTCCCGAATCATTCCTAATAACTCAATCGCGTCTATTTGTGAAATGCTGCTAGCCATTAAAATAACGTCGTACTCCTTGTGCTGCACTGCTTCCAGCAAATCCTTAGGGTCTGAGTAAACCTCAGTAGCAAAATTTCCTGATGATACAAGTACTTTTACAGCTGTGAGTTGGGCTACGCCGTAGTCCTCGGCAATGATTACATTAATTTTTTGCGAGAGCTTCAATTCATTACGAACCTTTTTAATAGCTACTGGCGTCTCGCTAACCCGGAACGGAACAAATAGCTTGACTTTTGCTTGTATAAGAGAATGGCCCTCTTCATTTGATGTAGAAGAAAGAGACCCATCCATAAGTCTCAATAATTCTTCAGTAATAGATAGTCCTAGATTTGAGGCGTTTATATTATTTTTATCTTTTGGAATTGTAGTGTTATCATTTTTGAACTTTTGAGGTATGATACCCGTTACGCAATGTACTTGAATGGTTAAACTTATTTTGTTAGCACGTCGTTGATTGTCCAAAATCTCTAATTTCACCTCTTTACCTTCACTAAAATGCAACGCATGCTCCAGTAGGTTTGACATTACCTGACTTATCCTGCGTTCATCTCCCATCATTATTTTAGGTACGGTTGGGTCGCATTGTATGAGGAGCTGCGTACCTTTTTCTTGCGCTCTCGTTTGATGGTTGATACGTAAATCCTCTAGGAGGTTGTAAAAGTCAAATTGTTTTTGTTCAAGAGAAATGGTCTTTCTCTTGAGTATGGACAAATCTACGATGTCGTCTATTATTTCTTTAATTCTATGGCTTTGGGAAACAATGGACTCTATTAGGGATTCTTGCTCTACATTGAGGTCTGACTTGAGCAGCATTGATGAGAATGCAGTAATAAGAGTAAGCGGGTTGCGCAGTTCGTGTGAAAAATTACCTATAAACCTATCCTTAAACTCCTCTTTTTCTTTTAATATCTCATTCTTAAATTCTAGCACCTCATTGAAAACAAGGGACTCGTTTCGTTTTTGAGCAATTTCTTGCAATCGATTGTAAAATGCTGTTCCTTCTCTAAGAATAACAACTCCTTTTTCAGTATCATTATCTACAATATCGATATCAAATATGCGTCCATTAATATAAACACATTTGAAGCTCATGTGTTTTTTGCCTTCTTCAAAAAAGCTCGAAATGATTTCAAAAAATGGATGAAATTGTTGAAGGAAATCTTGCTTTTTGAATTGGATAAGTTTATTATCGCTCTCTATGACCGCACCAGACGCGTGTATGGAAATAAATTGAAGGTCCTGAGTTGCAAACTCGGTTTGAATTTTTGAGATACTCATGAGATGATTAGTTTTGCCATTTTTTCAAAAAGGCGTTGCACATTTTTACCATCTTTTGCACTGGTTAACACATCTAGAAATGGCATTGCCTCTTTGGCTTCATGAATAGTACCCTTGGGCAATAGGTCTGATTTGTTACCTACAGTTAGTATTGGTGCAAGTTTATTAAAAGTACTTAAAAGGTCTAACTGCTCCTGAAGGTTTTCAAATGTTTTAGGCCTCGTTACGTCACAAACAAATATAAATCCGTGAGTTCCTAATAGATAAGCTGGTAGTAACTCCTCGACAGATTCAGCACCTTCAGTATCCCAAATAATCAAGTTTATTTCTTTATCGGACGTTTTAACTGTCTTTTTGAGAATGTGCACGCCTATGGTGACCTTGTAATCATCAATAAATACGTCTTCAACAAATCGTTTAATGAGTGATGATTTTCCCACTCCAAAATGCCCTACGATAACTATTTTCTTAGAAATCATTATTGTGCTTTAAATAAATTCATTTTTTCATAGTTTTTTTTAAGCAAAAACTCAAGCTCTGTTTTGTTTTTCAACAATTGTTGTTTGTTTATTTTTTCACTTACTGCATAGTTGAAGCGTTCCAGTTCGTTTTCATGACTTTCAGTAAACGTGCCACTTATAGCTGTTGCCATGTAGTATGTGTGTAAATTTTGCAGGTGAATTTCATAAAGGTCATACTCTATACCAGTAAGATTTTGAGTTTCACCTTTAAAAGCATCTTCTACAAATGCCTTAATTGCAGTTAACATACCACTGAGCATGTCCTCGTCAACAGTTGCTTTTTTACTATAACTTCCTAATAAAATTCCAGAACCTTTTTCTATAATAAATATTTGCTCGATTTGAGCATTTGCAAGTTCGTTTAAGACCATCTCGTTTTCTTTAACACCCGTAAATGATGCAAATAGTTTTCGTTTTAGGCTTTGAATCGAAAAGGCGTCTTTTGTTGTCTGTTCTATCTTTTCTGACAGTACTTTTATCTCGTTTGCAATAAATTTTTTAATCATCATCCCTAAAATAGGATAAAGTGCTTCAACTACCTCATCTTTTGAATTTGCTATTTGCATTCGAAGTGTTTCGGTAATTACGGGTCCTAATTTCTCTGGGATTTGTTCACTAAACTTTACAAGTTCTGATTGAATTATGGGAGAAACTTTCTCAGCGAGTTTATGACGTTCTCTAAGAGTTTCTTCAAGAATAGTGATTTTTTTACTGATAGTATCAGCATACTCTCGCTCGTCTGTAAGAAGAATTGTTTTTAGTAACGATAACTTTTCGTCTTCAGTCATGAGGAATTGACACCTTAAGCTTTTATTTTCTTTCCTAACTCGATGAGCGCATCTCCTAGCATTGCCCTGCTAGTTTTGTCGTCTTCTAGCTGGTCCATGCGGTCCTCCATTTTAGACTCGAGGTCTGTAATACGTATGTTAAGGTCTGTTGAAAGGCTATCTATGGCCTTAGAAAGCTCATCTCTTGTTTCTTCTATAAGGTTGACAAGTTCTTTCTTTTTTGCTAATATATCCTGTTTTACTAAATCAAATTCAGAATCATACTGTTGGATGTTTTCCCCAAAAATGAGGTTTTTAATTGCTTCTAATCTTGAACTACTATCCACAGATTCTTGAGGAGTTTTTTCTGGTTTTTGGGGCATGAGGACTTTGTTTTTTGATAAACTAATATACTGTTTTTTTTAAGATTTTTGAGCTGCCATAAATTCTTCGGCTTTTTCAACCATCTTGCGGCTGCCGCATATGAAGGGAACGCGCTCATGGAGTGCAGTGGGCTTTATATCTAAAATCCTTTTGTAGCCGTCACTCGCCTTCCCATTTGCTTGCTCTGCTATAAATGCCATGGGATTGCATTCATACAATAATCTTAACTTGCCATTTGGCGTTTTACTGGTGCTTGGGTACATGTAAATACCTCCTTTAATCATATTACGGTGTAGGTCAGATACTAAACTTCCTATATACCTGCTAGTATATGGTCGGTCTTCTTCTTCTTTTTGACAATATTTAATATAATCTTTAATTCCTTGTGGGAACTGTATGTAATTACCTTCATTTACACTATAAATAGAGCCGTTTTCTGGATAGGTCATGTTAGGGTGCGATAGGTAGTAGGTGCCCAGTGCAGGGTTGAGTGTGAATCCATTTACACCATGACCCGTAGTGTATACGAGCATGGTTGAGGTTCCATAAACAATGTATCCTGCGGCTACTTGTTTATTTCCCGGTTGTAGAAAATCTTCTAGCTGAACAGGTTGACCTGCTGGCGTTACTCTTCTATAAATGGAAAAAATTGTTCCTACAGATACGTTTACATCTATGTTTGAACTACCGTCCAGTGGATCTATGAGCACCACATACTTGCTCTGGTGGTTTTTATCACTTCCAGATATGGTTATAAAATCTTCGTTTTCCTCGCTGGCTATCCCACACACTATTTGTCTGTTTGTAAGTGTTTGTATGAAAACGTTATTTGCAAAAACGTCTAGCTTTTGCTGGTCTTCACCTTGGGTATTAATATCTCCGGCGCTACCAGTAATATCTACCAGGCCGGCTTTATTAACCTCGTGGTTTACCATTTTTGCAGCAAGTCTTATAGAATTTATGAGTCTAGAAAGCTCGCCACTGCTGTATTGAAATTCAGATTGGTTCTCAATAATAAATTCTCCAAGGGACTGATTTTTTTGAGCCATGCTACCTTAATTAAGATACAAATATCCGCTTTAAAATCGAGTGCTTAGCCGTTATGAGTAACAATTTTCATAAATCGCTGGCTTCTGTAATTTATATTTGTACAATGAACCAGACCATCTTTATAAGAGAAGCGGCTCCAGCCGACTACAATCGAGTGCTAGAACTTATACAGGAGCTAGCAACCTTTGAAAAGGAACCAGATGCCGTAGAGGTGACAGTAGACGAGCTCATCGCTAGTGCTAGCGGTAGCTCACCGTTATTCACCTGTTTTGTGGGTGAAGTTAATGACCGCATCGAGGGAATTGCTTTGTGCTATTTTAGATTTAGTACATGGAAAGGAAAGACCGTTCATCTTGAAGACCTTATTGTTACGGAGCACATGCGCGGTATAGGACTGGGCAAAAAATTGTATGACCGTGTCTTACAGCATGCACATAAGAATCAGGTACGTCGCGTAGAATGGGTCGTACTGGACTGGAATACAAATGCAATTGAATTTTACGAGAAAACAGGAGCGACGATGATAAAAGACTGGTATCTAGCGCAAATGAATGAAACTGCATTGCAGGAATATATTAATAGGTTATGAGAATTTTTAAATTTGGAGGAGCATCGGTTAAAGATGCAAATGGAGTGCGTAATGTGGTAAGTGTATTACAAAACACAGGTTATGAAAATCTGGGAATCGTTGTAAGCGCCATGGGTAAATCCACAAACGCCCTAGAAGAAATTATTGCACTTTACCGTGATA
>JANQTO010000056.1:5838-7564 GCA_030731685.1 Nonlabens sp. | reverse complement strand
CGGGAGTGGCAACGGTTTCGTTCGACCAGTTTACAACTTTATAGTCCACACTAACTGCAATGTCATTACCGTTAGAAGCTCCTACTTGGTTAGGAGAAGTTAACGTCATCGTACTGTTTGAAGTCGCATTGTAAATATTTCTGCGTATACTGTTGCCATCGCAAGCTTGTGTAGAAGTTCCAGATCCGTTACTTGTCCACCCGGTAGGCAACGAAGTACTCGCATTAAAATTTTGATTGATAATGACCTGTCCGAAACATATCGAACTTAACATCATTAAAAGTGTACCTAAGAGTAATTTTATGTTCATCATAATATTTTAAAAATGTGCTTTAAAAATAGTACTTACCAAACCATATGTAGAAATAATACCTTAATTAATTGTTAAAAATCTTAAATATCCGACAATCTACTAATGAACTAGCTCAATAACTAAGAATCTGCTCATATAATCAGTGTATGTTTGGTAATATTTGGTTAAAAATACACCAGATTACCCAGGATTGAAATCGTTGTAACTTCTAAATTTTGGATAGCATATATTGAAATCAACCTGATGCGTTGTGAGTGCTAAAACCTCGCTTTCGCGAAAGTGTAACCTCGATAAGTCGTCGTGAAGCTTGAAAACATAATTGAGTTGTGTAAATTACTAGGTTTTGTAACATTGAAATAAACCCTATATTTATTAACACATATTCGTATTTAAACGGTAACAAACGTAAATAAACGTATGTAATCATTTAAACTAATTTATGAATTTGGAAACTGTCACATCTTTGCATCGTCAATCAGTTACTGGTTTACAAAACATTTCAAATCCATACAAACTAATTTAAACAAAACGTTATGAGCAATCTAGCAAACAAAGTACAATTAATAGGTAACCTGGGACAAGACCCTGCAATCGTTACTTTTGAGAATGGTAAGAAACTAGCAAAGTTTTCTATCGCAACCTCTGAAAGTTATACAAACAAGCATGGTGAAAAGGTAAACGACACGCAATGGCACAACATCGTTGCCTGGAACAAAACTGCAGAAATCATCGAAAAATACGTCACTAAAGGAAACCGCATAGGTCTGGACGGCAAACTCACTTCTCGTGTTTATACAGACAATGACGGTGTAAAACGTTACGTCACTGAAATAGTGTGCGCTAATATCTTAATGTTAGGGTCTAGGCTTTAGTTACAAGTGATGAGTTCGGAGCGATGAATTCAGAGTTGGGTAACGAGATATGGGATTTTAAAATAGACAAAACAAAAATTCACAACTCAAAAACTCAAAAACTCACAGACTCATAGAGTCGCAGACTCACAGAATAAACCCACAGCAATAATCATTATTCATTACAATTTATACATTTCAAAAATCCATTCAAACTAATTTAAACAACAACAATCATGAGTAATCTAACAAACAGAGTACAGCTAATAGGCAACTTAGGACAAGCGCCTGTAATCACAAACCTAGATGGTGGCAAGAAAATCGCTAAATTTTCTATCGCAACTTCTGAAACCTACACAAACAAACAAGGCGAGAAAGTAAGCGATACACACTGGCACAACATCATCGCCTGGAATAAAACTGCCGAAATCATCGAAAAGTATGTTGCCAAAGGCAATAAAATAGGCATAGACGGTAAGCTCACCTCACGCAGCTATGACGATAAAGATGGCGTAAAGCGCTATGTAACCGAAGTGGTTTGTAATGAGGTCTTATTACTAAC
>JANQTO010000056.1:0-5828 GCA_030731685.1 Nonlabens sp. | reverse complement strand
GCAGCCAGTAATTTCAGAAAACCTCAGATGTTTAACAAAACTCTGAGGTTTTTTTATTACAAAGAATCTAGCTTACTCAAATAATTTGCAGAAAATACCATGGGTGGTTTTTTAACTTTAAGACTACTTGCCGTAAGCAGGGTTTTACGTTAAGGTTAAAATTTAACCTCGGTTTGCAAGCCCATTCAGTTTCCAGCTGAATCACAAATTCAAGTTCAGTTTCAAGTCAAGTTCAAATCAATTAGATCGCTTATTCCTTATTTTTGCAGCATGTCAGAAACTACAGGAATACGTATTAACAAATACCTAAGTGAGCAGGGCTTTTGCTCACGACGTGCGGCAGACAAGCTCATAGAGCAACGCCGTGTAACCATTAATGGCGTAGTTCCAGAAATGGGAACCAAAGTGCTGCCAGATGATGCTGTTGCTGTAGACGGTGAGCCTATTACCAAAACAAAGGAGCGCCCTGTGTATCTTGCATTCAACAAACCAGTAGGAATCGTTTGCACCACAGATACACGTGTAGAAAAGGACAACATAATCGAGTACATCAATTACCCGACACGCATTTTTCCTATAGGTCGTCTGGACAAACCCAGCGAAGGCCTTATACTGCTTACAAACGACGGTGATATCGTTAACAAAATACTACGCGCCCGAAACAACCACGAAAAAGAATACATAGTTACCGTGGACCACACCATCTCGGAACGGTTCTTACACCAAATGGCAACTGGCATTCCCATTCTCGACACCGTGACAAAGGATTGTGAGGTAGAGCAAATAGGCCGCAAGACCTTCCGCATTGTGCTCACGCAAGGGCTCAATAGACAAATACGCCGTATGTGCGAGTATTTAGAATATCGTGTGACAAAACTTAAACGTGTGCGCATTATGAACATCATACTTGACATGCCTGTAGGTGCCTATCGCGAACTCACAGCTGAAGAACTTGAAGAACTCAACAGATTAACAGCGACAAGTACAAAGCAGTTTGACAGCACAACACAAGAAGATATGCTAGACGACGAGATGGATTAATATCCTTTTTCATTTACTAAAAAAGCCTCGGTTTCCTGAGGCTTTTTTTGATTCGATAAATTGTTACGCTTTCGCGAAAGCGAATTTCAAAAACAATATACTATTCAATTAAAGATTCTCTGGCATAACTGCAAGACTGTTAAACAGCTTAGCTTTTGCATTGAGCCATTTTAGTCGTATCTCGAGTTGCTTTAGGTTACTCTCAATAAGTTTTGCTTCTCGAGAATTTACAAGAAACAGCGAGCTGTCTCCCAAAGAAAATTTTCGTTCCTCAGCAATGAGCATCGTACTAGACGACGTGACAATATTATCTATAAATTGCTGCTGGCGCTCGTAGGATTCTAGGTCATTAAATACCGCGTTTACCTTTGTTTGAATACGTAACTCCTGACTGATAATGTCGTAACGGGCATTTTGTAATTTGAATTTTGCCAACTGTAAATCGCCACGTTCCTTGCGTAAAAATATAGGTACTGAAAAGCTTAGTCCTGCTTTATAGTTGGAATTTGTGATGGCGTTAAACTCGTTCCACTCGGGCGTGATGAAATTATAATCTACGGTGAGTTTGGGGAGCAGTTTGTTTGCCTTGAGCCTGCGCTCTACCTCTAGCTGGTCTATCTTAAGGTTCATTGAAACAAGCTTAGGGTGATTTTCTACGGTAAAACCGTCTAGGCTCATACCCATAATTTCAAGCGTGGCATCTACCTCACCTACCAGTTCATTTTCAGGATAGGTACTTTCTCTTAACTCAACTGGAATGTCATTAAGCCAAATAAAATTAGAAAGTTCCAGCCTGCTATTGCGCATTTGTAAAAGCGCCTGTTCATAAGAAAGAGCTCTAGAATCTGCTGCGATACTTGCCTCTACAGTATCTATCACGGCTAGGGCACCTGCTTGATAACTACGCACTACGGCGTCTAAACGTCTTTTTGCATTTTGATTAAAGGTATTATAAATACGAGCTTCACGTGCGGCTCGCCACCATTCAAAATAGGCGACAGATGCGTCGTAAAGAATTTGGTTCACTACAAGGTCACGCTCTGCCAGCGACTGCTGTTTAAAAAGTTTAGCCTGCTGTAATGTGGCCATGCGCTCGTTTATAAGCAAGCCTTGTGCAAGATTCACGCTTATCCCAGCACTATAAAGACCGTCTTGTGGTACATTATCTCGCGGATTCAAAAAACTGCCCTCGTTACGTTCTACGGCAGCCTTAAATTCAACCCCATAATACGTAGGTATCTTAAAAACAGCATTGAGCTCGTCATAATATTCTGTTCCCTTAAAGTCTTTACGGGCATAGTCTGCCTCAATTTTAGGGTCAAAACCACCGCGTGCGCGCAACAGGTTTGCCTGTCCTTCGTCCAGAAGTAAATTACCCTGCTTTGCTATTGGATGGTGTTGCTTTACATATCCCAGAAACTCTCTAAAAGTCATGAAAACCGTATCTACAGCTTGCTCTTGAACAACAGGGTTTTGCTGTGTTTGCTTTCGCGAAAGCGGTTGCTCCACCTGCCCGTAACCCAAGAATGGACCAAGTGCAAAAAGTAGTACTAAAAGGTTATTTTTTAGCGCCATCATCCTTACTTTCTGGTTGATAATAGTTAGGCGGGAAACCGTTAAGACGGCGCCACAATTCGTACCAAATAGGTACATCTTCTAACAGTGCAATGGTGTATGTGCCCGAGCCTGGACGCAACGCATCTGGCCATTCATGGTCATTTTCGTCTGGAGCTAGCAGTATGCGATACTTACCATTAGGACTAATGAATCGTTCTACGGCTATTACCTTAGCTCCATAAGTTCCATAGGAAACGTTAGGCCAGCCTGAGAATACAATTGCCGGCCAGCCGTCAAACTGCACGCGCACTTCCTCGCCCAGGTGTATGAGCGGTAAATCTAGAGGCTCTACAAAAGTTTCTACAGCGAGATCATAATTTGCAGGCATGATATTTACTAGCGGCTCACCTTCTTTAAAGGTCTCTCCTAGACCGCCTATAATGGCTTTGTTGATGTACCCGTCTTGTGGTGCGGTTATAAAGTAAAGCCCTCTACGTATTTCATAGTTTGTCCTGTCTGTTTGTAATTTAGAGACCTGCGCCTCTGTATCAAACTGACTGGATTGTGCACTAAACTGGTCGCTGCGTGCTTTTGCAACCTTGTCTGCATACTCTTGAACGATACGTCCTAATTCTAATTGTGCATTAAGAACGTCGTTGCGACTTTGCAATAATTTTTGTTCGCTACTAACTTCCTTTTGCTCTGCTTCCTGCAACTTTAAACGTGTATCCTCCAGTTTAGCTAGTGGGTCTATACCTGCTTCATAGAGCTCTTGCGAAAGATTATTTTTAGTTTGTGCAATAATAAGATTTGTACGTGCCGCTTTAAGGTCTATACTATCACTTACAACCTTTTGTTTTGATTGCAAGAGTTTGTTTTGTGCCTGTCGTGACTTGATTGCTCGCTCGTTATCAAGAGCGGCAATTTGATTATCTAACGCACCTACTTTAAATGAGTATGCATTTACTGCTGAGGATTTTGCATCTATTTGTAACTCGGTACGTTCTATTAAATCAGGGTCAAAATATTCATTTTTAATCTCACTTATGCGCAAGATTGTATCGCCTTTTTTAACATAATCGCCTTCTCTTACAAACCACTCCTCTAACTTACCAGGAATAGGAGATTGCAAGGTTTGCGGTCGCTGGTCTGGTGTTAATGTTGTTACATTACCTCTTCCCGTGATATTTTGCGTCCACGGCAAAAAAAGCAAAATAAGCAGCAGGATTGAGAAGCCTGTCAAAAAGATATTGAAGTACTTAAAATGCCTGCGGTGCATTACTTTCTTGCCTGAATCATAGGTACTCAAATCTAGATTCTCAACAGCTTGATTATTTGATATATTAAGCATGGCTTATGTATTTAAAGTGCCGTCCACAACGGTATAAACTTGGTCCATTCCTGTTCTCCAATGTAAATTTTGACTGGCTACTACCAGTGCCCATGGTCTTGCGGGGTCTTTTAAGTATTCCATAATACGGGTGGTCTCGTCTGGAAAAAACTGGTCTAAAGGATCTTTTAAAACAAGAAGTTTAGGCTGCTTTAAAATACTGCGTGCAAGTATAATTTTGCGTATTACCGTATCGTTAAGCTGCTTGCCTTCTGGATATAGAACGGTTTCCAATCCTTGCTGTTGTTTACGAGCAAATGACGTGAGGCCCAGTAATTCAAAGACTTCGTAAATACGAGCATCGGTCACAGTTGTATCGCCAAAAGTGAGATTGTTGCGTAGCGTCCCTTCAAAAGGTGTTTCTTCAGAAAAGCAATGACCTAGATGTGACCTATAAAACGGCAGGTCTATCGCCTTAACGTCTGTATTGTTTATATGCATGTGACCCTTAGATGGCTCAATCATAGCCGTTAACATTTTAAGCAGCGTCGTTTTACCGCTACCATTTGCTCCTGTAAGCAAGATGCGAGCACCTGGGTTAACTACAAGATTGATATTCTTGAGAATGGGTTTAGCCTTGTCTGGAACGGAGAAGTCTACATTTTCTAAAGAAACCGTAAAGGTGGTGTTCTCTTCAAAAGGACGAGCACCACTCTGGTTTTCCAACTCTTTATCAACTACTTCACCTAATTTTTCTACGGAGGTGAGCATATCGTAAACAGATTCCAGACCAGAGATGAGTTTCTCCACAGCACCTATGATAATAAGTATAATAAGCTCTGCAGCCACAAACTGTCCGATATTCATTTGTTGACTCAGCACCAGCAAACCACCTATCACAAGTAATCCTGCGGTTACAAGTACTTTAAAGACAATAAGTTGAATTCCCTGAAGAATTATTACGTCAAAATGGCTTTCGCGATATTTAAGGTACTCTTTAGTAAGCTCATCATTTTTATTAAGGGCATGTGTAGTAAAACCTGAAAGTTTAAAACTCACCAAGGAGCGAGCGATTTCTTGTAGCCAGTGAGCGACGCGATATTTACTTTTAGATTCTTTGATACTGCTATCAAGACCACGCTTACCTGTAAATTTAAACAGGAGATAGACGAGCAACACCATCAAAAAACTGTAGACTATAAAAAATGGATGATAGAATGAAAGCAACATCAATCCAAAAACAATCTGTAAGACGGCAGTAGGATAATCTACCAGAAGTTTCGATAGGTTTTTTTGAACATTAAGTGTGTCAAAAAATCTATTTGCAAGTTCAGGCGGGTAGGTTCCACGCATGTCGCTTAATTTCATCTTCGGAAATCTGTATGCAAATTCAAATGAGGAACGGGTAAATATTTTTTGCTGTATATTCTCTGTAAGCCTTATTTGCATAAGCTGCAATACACCACCGAAAGCAACTCCTAGCGTAACTATAGATACAAGAACAATCCATGATGTAGAAATTTGAGCACCTTGTATGAGGTTGATAATAGCCTGAATTCCTAAAGGCAACGACAGCCCTACTAGACCCGAAAATATCGCGTAGTAAAAGATTTGCCTTACGTCTCTCTTATCCAGTCGAAGCATGCGAACCAATCGCTGCCACGAGGTTAATTTTTTATATGTATCCATGTATTATGAAAGTAGTTTAGTAGCCATATGTATGAAATAATCTGTAGGGGTGACAGTATCACTACAATCTGTAAGCATGGTGAAATGCTCTTTTAAAAAATGTTGATGCAAACCACCTTCTAAAATAGTGCTGCTCAAAGATGATGCATATTTATAGTCTGGCGATACTCCTAAAATCATTTCTTTAAGTCTGTCGCCTAACCTTGTATAA
>JANQTO010000055.1 GCA_030731685.1 Nonlabens sp. | reverse complement strand
TATAAAAAAATCTAATTCCGCATTATTCATAGGTTATTTTTTAAGGTGCAACGTCAAATAAATCGCCACTTACATAAGGAGCGGCTATGCCTATAATGTTGCGCGTCATGGTTTCAAATGGTGGTAATACATAGAGCGGTTTGCCGTCTATGACCACCACGGGATTTCCGTTTTCTAGGTACTTAAAGACCACCTCGCGGTCATCAAACATAGAAACGCCTTCATCTACAAGGACCATGGTGTCCTCGTTAGTAATGACATAAAATGCCTTTTGGGCTTCGTCAACTTTGGCCAGTGGAACTATAGGCATATCATCATACAAGGCATTTAAATGAAAGTAGCTATGACCTGTACTTTTATCGTAAAAAACTCGAGCAAGACCAAACATTGTGGTTACAATATCGCTATTATCAAGTAAGGCACTTTTATCTAAGAGAACCAAGTCGTTTTCCATATAAACCGCGATATATGGTGTGGCTGCATAGGCACTTTTAACGTTGTAAACGGTTTTGAGCGCATAGGACACTTTCATGGTATCTAAGGCATAGAAATAGTCGCCTGTTAGGTTATTGTAAATAAAAACTACATCGAGCGCTGGAACGTGCCTTAAGGTAAATAGCTCACTGTCTTTACCGTTCACCTTGAGCGTGAAAATGGGTTGGGTTACATCGTCATTTTTGAAGTCCTTAATAATAGAGAGTTCTTCGGCCTTAGGTCGCTCGCTGTGGTATGTGATGGTGCGTTGTTGCGTTGTAGTTTCTTGCTCGTTTGCATATAAAAATGTTTTTGCTATCCAGTTGCCTCGGTGGTCATATTCATAGGTGTTTTGGATAGTTTTATTGCTGTTATACACTTCCAGACCGTTTAAAAAGTGAAGCTCTGAGGTTTCGGTCTTTTCTTTTTTGCCGTCTTTAGTAATGCGCAGCTGGGTTACTTTAAGAAGCTCGCCATCTTGCTTGTACTTAAATTTCTTTGTGTGTGCATTTAAGGGGTCTAAATTCACAAAACCGGTAAGCCTGTTTTTTGAATCGTAGGTATAGGTACTTGTTACTTTACCGTCAGTAAGTGCACTAGTGATAAGACCTGCTTTATTATAAACATATTCAAATGTACGGTCTAGAATACCCGCGTCATAAAAAGTAAGTTTTACTAGATTGTTTGCAGCATCATATTCACGCAGCGCACCAGGAAAATCGGGCTCGTTAATGTCGTCAACGGTCCACTTTCTATCGCTAATTAGACCGTTAACAGCAACACCTACATAGAAACCGTCGTTATCATAATACAGGTTATCAATGCTGTAAACATCTCCTTGAACTTGCTGTGCATCTAGCCGCAGTGCATCGGGAATAAAATTGAGCGGTGCTTGCTGCCACGAAGGCTGCTGTGCAAACGACAACATGCTTACTAGTGCTATGATAGCTACTGTTATGTTGATTAGATGTTTCATGCTTTAAAGTTTAGATAAACAAAAATGCCCTATTTCAACTTGCGAAGAAATAAGGCAA
>JANQTO010000054.1 GCA_030731685.1 Nonlabens sp. | reverse complement strand
TCAAGATACAGCTATTTGACCCTATTCAGGATGCAAGTATTAAAAGGCCGTCGCATGAGGCTAAAAACAGGCTGCACATAGGTTACACAGGACCACTGCAAGATTTAAAGATTACACCGCTTGATAAAGAAGCCATCACAGCAAGCCGTATCACAAAACTCGCCGGTAAGGACACCTTACAATACTGGTTTAAAACAGACAAAGAGCTTGACACCTTGCGACTGAATGCAAGTTTCAAGGATTTCGAAGAAGACACATATGCCGTTGTCAAGAAAAGAGACAAGGACAGTTTGCAGATTTCTAAAACTGGAAATTTCTCTCTGCGTGAGCCGCTACAGCTAACCAGTACAACTCCCATCGAATCTATAGCGGTAGATAAAATGAAACTTATGCGCAGGGATTCTGCATTTATACCGCTTACTAGCAGGTTTGATTTATTTAACAACGTTGCAACCTTTGATTTTAAAAGAGAAGAAAAAGAAATTTACAAATTACAGTTATTGCCCGGTGCAATTACAGACTTCTTCGGCAAGACTAATGACACTATAAACTTAAATTACAACACAAAAGCCATCGCCGATTATTGTAGCATCACCACAACTCTTAAAGGTGGCAGCAACTATCCAGTAATTGTACAAATAGTAAAGGAAGATTTGAAACTCGTTGCAGAACAAGTTGCGAGAAACGACGGCGCTTATGCGTTTGACTACCTAGAACCAGGTAGTTTTTTCATTCGCATTATTTATGATGCAAATGATAACGGTATGTACGACCCTGGTGATTTTCTAAAAAACAGACAACCCGAACAAGTTCTTTATAAGCCCGAGCTTATTAAGCTTACCGCAAATAGGGACGCTCGGGAGACGATTAATCTAAAGTAAACCCATCACGATCCTGCAAAAAACGTAGTTTAGAACGCAAACTGTCTATATGTTCTTTCACTAAAACAAAACTGCGTGTACCAACTGTTTCCCATGGTTGGGCGCCACATTCATTTCCTAGCACATCATAAACTTGGGAGTGACCGCTGTAATCCATACCGTTGCCGTCTGTTCCTACTCGGTTTACGCCTACGCAATAACACATATTTTCTATGGCACGTGCTTTAAGGAGTGCATCCCAGGCGTTTACTCGTGGCACGGGCCAGTTTGCTACGTATAATAACACGTCATAATCTTGTGTATTACGAGCAAAAACAGGAAAACGCAGGTCATAACATATTTGAAGGTTAAATTTCCAGCCCTTATATGTTGTTATCACAGGCTCTGAGCCTCTAGTATATACTTCATGTTCACCGGCAAGGGTAAAGGTGTGTCTTTTGTTGTAAAAGTCATAAGTACCGTCAGGACGCATGAAAATGCCTTTATTCACAAATCCTGATTCTTCTTTAAACATCACACTGCCATAAATCGCAAAATTGCCTTCTGCAGCATGTTCTTGTAGCCAATTTAAAATTTCCTCACCACTTGCAAGACCTTGCGGTTTCATAGAAAAACCTGTTGTAAACATTTC
>JANQTO010000053.1:4629-7612 GCA_030731685.1 Nonlabens sp. | reverse complement strand
GGTCTTATCGTTATCGGTGGTGGTATCGGTCTTGGTCAAATCGGAGGAAAAGCGATGGAAGCTATCGCTCGTCAACCAGAAGCAGCTGGAAAAATCCAAACTGCGATGATCATCATCGGTGCACTTCTAGAAGGACTTGCATTTGGAGCACTTATCTTAGGTAAGTAGTCCAAACAGCTTAAAAAGCAAGAACACATTCCCGTAACGGTTGGTTACGGGACGTGTTTCTTAAAAAAGTAAACACAACACATTAAGTAAAGAAGTAATGAATTTATTAGAAGATTTTTCGATTGGATTGTTTGCGATGCAAGCTATCATTCTTGTGATACTTATTTTATTATTGGGCAAGTTTGCATGGAAACCTATCCTAAGTAGCTTAGACGACCGCGAGCAAGGAATTGCAAACGCACTTGCCGCTGCCGAAAACGCAAAGCTAGAAATGGCAAAGCTAGAGGCTTCTAATCAAGCAGCAGCTCAAGAGGCACGCGCACAACGCGACGTGATGCTTAAAGAAGCTCGTGAGATTAAAGATAAAATGATTGCTGAGGCATCTGTACAAGCTCAAGAAAAAGCTGACACGATTCTAGCAAACGCACAAGAAGCTATTGAGGCTGAGAAGAAAGCTGCACTTGCTGACATTAGAGGTCAGGTAGCAAGCCTTTCTGTAGAAATCGCTGAAAAAATTACGCAAAAAGAACTTTCTGAAAAAGATGCACAAAACGCACTTATAGAGAAACTTCTAGCAGACGCAAATATCTAGGAACATGAGAATATCAAGAGCTGCATCACGATATGCCAAAGCAATCCTTAGTCTAGCAATAGACCAAGACGTTGCAGCGGCCGTTAATGACGACATGAAAAGTGTTCTTGTGACTGTTTCTAAGAATAAGGAACTTCAGGACTTTTTAAAAAGCCCTATGGTTACAGGCGCTAAAAAATTAGGTGCCCTTGAAAATATATTTAAGGACGTAAACGCACTTACCACAAAGTCCTTTGGACTTCTTGTGACTAACAAGCGCGTGGAGATTCTAGGCGACGTTGCAACACAGTATATCGTTCTATTTGAAGAATTGAACAAACGCGTTATTGCAACCGTAACTACCGCGATACCACTTGACGCTGCTTTAGAGATAAAAGTAATGGCTAAGGCTGTAGAGCTCGCTGGCAAAGAAGTAACGCTGCAAAAACTGGTTGACCCATCTATTATCGGTGGTTTTATCCTACGTGTAGGTGATCAGGAAATTAATGCAAGTGTACAAAGTAAACTGAGTGGTCTTAAAAGAGCATTTGCTCAGTAGATAGCTCAAAGGTCTGTTGTGATTCCGCTTTCGCGAAAGCGTAACAATGACAACCACACAGTTAAACAATAAAAAGTAAGGTCCTAAAAGGCCATCAATTAGTATAAAAATAGCATTATGGCAGAAGTAAATCCAGCAGAAGTATCTGCAATACTTAAGCAACAATTATCAGGTTTTGACGCAGGTGCATCTCTTGATGAAGTGGGAACCGTTCTTACCGTAGGTGATGGTATCTCTCGTGTTTATGGTCTTTCTAACGCACAATATGGCGAGCTAGTTGCATTTAGCAACGGTATGGAAGGTATCGTACTAAACCTAGAGGAAGATAACGTAGGTGTGGTACTTTTAGGCCCATCTACCGGTATTGCCGAAGGTGATACTGTAAAGCGTACACAACGTATCGCTTCTCTTAAAGTAGGTGAAGGTATCGTAGGTCGTGTTGTAAATACACTAGGCGAGCCTATAGATGGTAAAGGTGCTATTGAAGGTGACCTTTATGAAATGCCACTGGAACGTAAAGCGCCAGGTGTTGTTTTCCGCCAGCCGGTTACAGAACCATTACAAACAGGTATCAAGTCTATCGACGCGATGATTCCTGTAGGTCGTGGACAGCGTGAGCTAGTTATCGGTGACCGTCAAACAGGTAAGACTACCGTTTGTATCGATACTATCCTGAACCAAAAAGAATTTTACGACGCTGGCGAGCCAGTATATTGTATCTATGTAGCAATAGGTCAAAAAGCTTCTACCGTTGCAAACATTGCAAAGGTTCTTGAAGAAAAAGGTGCTCTTGCTTATACGACTATCGTTGCAGCAAATGCATCTGACCCAGCAGCAATGCAGGTTTATGCTCCGTTTGCAGGTGCATCTATAGGTGAATACTTCCGTGATACAGGTCGTCCAGCACTTATTATATATGATGACCTTTCTAAGCAAGCAGTTGCTTACCGTGAGGTTTCTCTTTTACTACGTCGTCCACCAGGGCGTGAGGCATATCCAGGTGACGTCTTCTACCTTCACTCTCGTTTATTAGAGCGCGCCGCAAAGGTGATTGCCGACGATGAGATTGCAAAAACAATGAACGACTTACCAGAAAGCTTAAAGCCTATCGTTAAAGGTGGTGGATCGCTTACGGCACTTCCTATCATTGAAACGCAAGCTGGTGACGTATCTGCTTATATCCCAACAAACGTAATCTCGATTACTGACGGACAGATATTCCTAGATGGTGATTTATTCAACTCAGGTGTACGTCCAGCGATTAACGTAGGTATCTCGGTATCTCGCGTAGGTGGTAATGCACAAATTAAGTCCATGAAAAAGGTAGCCGGTACACTAAAACTGGACCAGGCAGCTTTCCGCGAACTAGAGGCGTTTGCAAAATTTGGTTCTGATTTAGATGCAGTAACTTTAGGAGTTATAGAAAAAGGTAAACGCAACGTAGAGATTCTTAAACAACCAGAGAATACACCATTTACGGTAGAAGACCAAGTAGCTATTATCTATGCAGGTTCTAAGAATTTACTTAGAAACGTTCCTGTAGATAAAGTAAAAGAATTTCAAACAGATTACCTAGAGCTATTAAATGCTAAGCACAGAAATATCTTAGATGATATTAAAGCTGGTAAATTAACAGACGAGGTTATAGATACACTTACTGCAGTAGCTAAAGATTTATCTTCTCG
>JANQTO010000053.1:0-4529 GCA_030731685.1 Nonlabens sp. | reverse complement strand
GAAATAAGAAACAGAATATCATCGGTAAGTTCAACGATGCAAATCACCAGTGCCATGAAAATGGTAAGTGCTGCAAAGTTGAAGAAGGCGCAGGACGCTATTACAGCCATGAGACCTTATTCAGATAAACTTACAGAGATTCTTCAGAATCTTAGTGAGACTATGGAAGGTGGTTCTGGAAGTGTTTACACAAAACAACGTGAAGTCAATAAAGCACTAGTAGTTGCGATTGCATCAAACCGTGGTCTTGCTGGAGCGTTTAACTCAAACATCATGAAGGAGCTTGTGAGACTCAACAACAACGAGCTTGCTGGTGTTGCGGTTTCTTACATGACTATAGGTAAAAAAGCAAATGACTTTGCCAAGAGAACAAATAACGTGCAGGCTAACCACAGTGGTTTGTTCGACGATTTGTCTTTTGACAATGTAGCAGTAATTGCAGAGGAACTTATGGAGCTATATGCAACAGGAGCTTATGACAAGATTGTAATCGTTTACAACAGCTTTAAGAATGCAGCTACACAAATCGTGATGACGGAAGACTTCTTACCGCTAAAGCCTATTGAAAAGCCAATCGTTGAAGGTACAAAAGTAGAACTAGATTATATCTACGAGCCATCCAAAGAAGAAATCATCGAACAGCTTATACCGAAGTCCTTAAAAATGCAATTATTCAAAAGCGTGAGAGATTCTTGGGCAAGTGAGCACGGAGCACGTATGACTGCCATGCACAAAGCAACAGACAACGCAACAGAATTAAGAGACCAGTTAAAACTGACTTACAACAAAGCGCGTCAAGCAAGTATTACAAACGAGATCCTAGAAATCGTGGGTGGTGCAGAGGCATTGAACAATTAATCGCTTTCGCGAAAGCAAAATTACCCACATCATAAACATATTACTAGAGCCTTTCAGTTATCTGAGAGGTTTTTTTTGTTTGTAGTAATTGGTTTCAAAAGACAAAGACCAATATTTTAAAGAAATGATGTAACATTTTAAAGGTTTCGCATCTAAAGGAAAACTTTAAAAATTGCATCATGAAAACTACAATTTCCATCTTATTATTTGCATGCGTTTGTGTCTTTACAAATGCGCAGGCGAGCACAAAAGCTATCAAAGTAGAAGTTACTGGCACTGGTAGTCCAGTGCTTTTTATCGCTGGTTTTACGGTTCCTGGAGCCATTTGGCAACCACAAGTGAATGAATTAAAATCTAGCTATGAATGTCATGTAGTGTCCATTGCAGGTTTTGGCGGCTTAGAACCTGTAGAATTCCCATGGCTGCCGAAAGTAAATGAGGCAATTGCAAATTACATAAAGGTCAACAATCTACAAAACCTGACTATCGTAGGTCACAGTTTAGGCGGCACGATAGGGATATGGCTGGCCTCACAACAGGAGCTAAACGTTAAAAAACTTATTATTGTAGATGCCTTACCAGCAACTGGTGCGCTTATGTTTCCCGATTTCAAACCAGAAAACTTGAGTTACGATAACCCATACAGCGACCAGCAACTTGCCATGAGCGATGCAAATTTTAAGCAAATGGCAACGGGTATGTCCCAAGGCATGAGTATAAATCCCGATGCGCGACAGCAAATTGTATCTTGGATTTTAGAGGCAGACCGCAAGACCTACGTTTATGGGTACACTGATTATTTAAAACTAGATGTGAGAGAAAATCTTAAAAATATTACCGCACCTGTTACCATACTTGCAGCAACGCAGCCTTACGGCGAGGAAACAATCAGAAAAACGCTTGCAACGCAATATGAAAACCTTGAGAATTATAAACTTGAAGTTGCTACAGGAGCTGCGCATTTCATCATGCTCGATGACCCAAAATGGTTCAATGAAAAATTAATGCAAGAACTCCGTGCACATGACTGATATAGAAAAAGACTTTGACGCCATCTATAAACTCCATAGTCCCAAGGTCTATAGATTGTGTATGGGTTATGCAAAAGGCGATAGCACGCAAGCAAATGAGTGGATGCAGGATACATTTGTCAAACTATGGAACCACAGAAAGCAATTCAAAGCAGAGTCTCAAATTAGTACTTACATCTATAGAATCGCTCTCAACACCTGTCTAGGTTCTTTGCGCATCAGTAACAAAAGGTTTGTGACAGAACTACCTATCGCAATGCAAGACGAGTCAACCGCAGAATTAGGAGAAGAAGATTTTAGAAATACAACCATACTTGAGCTCTACGACTGCATAGACAAACTATCCTCACAAAACAAGTCGCTCATTCTCATGGAACTCGAACAAATTTCTCAGGAGACCATCGCGGCAACGGCAGGCCTTAAATACGGCACCTTGCGCACCAGACTAAACAGAATTAAATCATCACTTTATAAATGCCTTAATCATGGAAAATAATCATCTAGAAAATATATGGATGCAGCAATCAGATAAAGCACCTGCATTCAGTTCTAAACAAATAATTGAAAAAGCAACGGCGCACCGTCGTAGCCAAAACATAGGAATTGCTGTTTTAATAATTACAGTAGCCATAGTAACGGCATACGGTATATGGCAATTTCCTCAAAAGTTCAATACGTTTACAGCCGGACTACTTTTAATGGTCGTTCCTTTAATAGTGCGCATAGGCATTGAGCTTAATTCGAAGCTAACCAAAGCAACCAAACTCGTACAACTGGACACACGCTCTTACAAGTCATATTTAACCAAGCATTTTGCATGGCGCAAAGTGGTTCATCTGGTGATAACGCCTATATGCTTTACACTATACATCGTCGGACTTTGTATGTTGTTTCCTTACTTTAAAAACGAGTTCTCCCAAGGTTTTTATATGTATCTAATCGTATCAGCAGTAATATCTCTTGCGGTAGTTGCAATTGTTATCATCAAGCAAGTGAGAAAAGAACTATCATTCCTTACTACGTTACAAGGTGAATAATAGTCATAAGACCATCGTGGCACTGCTTTTGAAAAATAGTGCTTAAATTCACGACATGAAAAAATTTGCTCTTGCTATTATTCTGACCATAGCGTCGTGCGCGGCCCAAAAGATAAAAACCATAAACGCTGCAGATTACACAACTGGCGAAGATTTATATTTTCAGAATTGGGTAGGCGGCGCACCAGGTTCTGGTAGCGGTACGACCTTATATCTCCCTTCATCCATGCTCGTCGGTGAGGAGTTTGTTGCGATTTACTTTGCAGGAAGCATGAGCAAAACCTATAACTATACGGCAGACGACCGTCGTCAAGCGGTTGTGCGATTTACAAATGGTTCAAACGAGCATCGCGATAAAAACATGAATATGGATGCAAAAAAAGAATACGGAAATCAGGTCCCAGAAATCACAAAACTGCCTGTAAAGCTAGAAGCAAACCAAGCGCTCATTGCAGTAAAGGGAACTAAAAAAGATGAACTAAGATATATTCTGTTAGATAATATTCCAGAAAAATCCATGCAGGCAATGCCTAGTATGCCGCAATAGTCTCGTTCACTCATTCAAAAGGTACAGGCACTCATTCTAGTTATGAGTGCCTTTTTTCATGTGCTAAGTTTGACCAACTTAAAAATACAAGTCATGAAAAACACAAGCAAACTAGGAATACTGATTATGCTAATCTTTACCACAAGTACAAGTTTTGCTCAAGGTGCAGAAATCGCCCGTGAGATAAGAGGCTACCTCGACGCCGAAGTAAGCGGTTTGAAGATTGAAAAGAAAACCGCCACAGGAGAAACCTATTACGTGAGAGACGCAAGTACAGGCAGTTCACATCACATAGGTGGTGGAAACACCTCGAATAGCACGGTAGTCTTTGATGCGTTCAATTCACATCCAGAGTGGCAGGACATGTCGGTCGTTGTTGACTGGACGGGCAGTATGTACAGTTATGTAGGTCAGGTTGTGCGTTGGCACCATGTAAATAAAGACCGCCAACTCATTCATAACATGGTGCTTTTTAACGACGGCGACGACCGCCTGCGCCAAGGTGGAGCAAAAGTAGTAGGTAGTACCGGTGGTATTTATTTCCCAAACCATTTAGATATAGACGACTTTTTAAAGACCGTTGCACAGGCAGTTGACAACGGCGGCGGTGGCGACGGTCCAGAAAATGATATTGAGGCTATTCTCGCAGCACAAAGCAAGAATAAAGGCAAGAAAGATTTTGTCCTCATTGCAGACTCCAGCGGCATACGCGACATCGAGCTCGTGAACCAAATCAAGCGCCCTGTACATGTAATTATATGCGACAACCCTACGCGAGATTATCATACACTAGCTCAGGTAACGGGTGGTAGTATCACGTGGCCAGGCGGTTATGTAGATTATAGCAACCAGCAGTGCGGTAAGCGTCACGTTCATGAGGTTGTGTGTTATCATCATTAAAATTGTAAATTACTTACTTTCTTTGCATTACGCTTTCGCGAAAGCGTAATGCAAAGAAGTTAATGCGTCATGAGTACTAGCAGGCGGGTTATTAAAACCTAAATCAAATATGAATTGCGTTACGAAATCTGCCTGCCGATAGGTAGGGTGTAATCT
>JANQTO010000052.1 GCA_030731685.1 Nonlabens sp. | reverse complement strand
TCGTCTATTTTCTCTTCCAGAACGGTTTCCTTAAACTCCTGAAAGGAGAAGTTAGGATTCTTAATATCTATATGCTTGGTAATTTTGTAGCCATAATCTGCATGGTCTAAAAAAAACTGCTCTAGCTGTTCTGACTGGTCGTTTTTGCCTAACATAATGATGTGACGCAGGTTGCCACCCAGTACTTTACGGTAATTTTTAAAGAAAAGGTAGACCGCAACTTTGAAGGTTGCTATGGCCAACATGGTTAGGGTAATATATTGTGAAACAACTGCTGTATTACGACCTATCTCATAATAATAGCCGAAGAAGGCAAAGGTGATAAAAACAAAGAAAATGGTTTGCTTGACCAGCTTACCGGTGAGTTGGAAGATGGTAGTATTACGCTTTACTTCATAAAACTCCAGCTGCATAGAGACAACCACCCAGCAAATACCTATGAAGATACTGAACGTGAGCAAGTCAAATGATTCTGAAAATAGTAGCGCTGCAATTACGACGATAAGCAAGATGTCTACGATGTACAAAAAAGGTCGAACAAGCCCAGAGTATCTACTGTCGCGGTATGCTAAACTATCTACGGATGTGCTTTGTAAAGTCTTTGTGGTCACGTTTTTCTAATTCGTCTTTTGATAATGTTTTAAAGTACTCATAGGTTATCTTCATTCCTTCTTCTCGAGATACTTTAGGTTCCCAGCCCAGTATTTTTTTTGCGAGCGTGATATCTGGTTTTCGCTTCATAGGATCATCTTGTGGAAGATCCATATAAATGACTTTTTGGTCAGTGCCAGTAAGCTTAATGATTTCCTCGGCAAAGTCTTTGATAGAAATTTCGTTAGGGTTTCCTATGTTCACCGGTCCTGCATAGTCGCTTAGTAATAATCTATAGATTCCTTCTACTTGATCATCTACATAGCAAAAAGACCTGGTCTGTGAACCATCACCAAAAATAGTAATGTCCTCACCACGCAAGGCCTGCCCCATAAAGGCTGGAATTACACGACCATCATTAAGCCTCATTCTAGGGCCGTAGGTATTAAAAATACGCACTATTCTTGTTTCTAGACCATGAAATCTATGATATGCCATAGTCATGGATTCTTGAAAACGTTTTGCTTCGTCATAAACACCGCGTGGTCCTATGGTATTTACATTACCGTAATATTCCTCATTTTGTGGATGAACTAATGGGTCTCCATAAATCTCTGAGGTTGAAGCTATAAGTAAACGTGCGTTTTTGGCTTTGGCTAATCCCAGTAAATTGTGAGTCCCTAACGAACCTACTTTTAAAGTCTGTATAGGTATTTTAAGATAATCAATAGGACTTGCAGGACTTGCAAAGTGCAAAATATAATCCAACTCGCCTGCAACATGGACGAAATTGCTCACATCATGATGAAAAAACTCAAAATCTTCTAACGGAAACAGGTGCTCTATGTTCTTAAGGTCACCTGTTATAAGGTTATCCATTGCAACGACACTGTATCCTTCTTTTATAAAACGATCACAAAGGTGTGA
>JANQTO010000051.1 GCA_030731685.1 Nonlabens sp. | reverse complement strand
CTAGAAAAATTAATTGCCGATTATTCCCAAAATCAGCGGTTGTATTTAGAGGAAAGCAAGCTGGTTATGGCGTATGCGACGCTTAAAAAGGAGTTGGCTAGCAAGCCGACAGAAGTTTTTCAAACGGTAAGCAACGAGCTTGATAAATTTGACATTACCATCGACGAGTCATTGTCGTTCAAATCACTTTTTCAAATCATGACCATCACGACTGATGCCGCCTCGTTAAAATCTGACTATGCGGGAATTGCAAGTTTTATGGATCACATTTACCATATTGCCGAACGAAAAACACATCTTGCGAGTCGACACGTGTATTATCACTGCGAGATATTGTATTTAATGGCCGGAACTTATTTTAGGAATAAGCGTTTTGCAAAATCACTGGAATTGCTAGATACTATGGAATCAGTTCTGAGCGATGAAAAGGGCACGTATCAAATGTTTTTGCAAGAACGATTGCTGTTGCTCAGGTCGCTTAATCACAATTATACGGGAGCGTACAATCTTGCACAAGAAACAATCGCTACCATCAAAAAGCCAGGAATGCGAGTATTACTTGCGCAGGCTATGTTCTCATTTCAGCAAGAAGATTTCCAGAGCGCACGTCGTGTTCTTAACGGATTCCATCATAGCGATATTTTTTACGAAAAGAAGGAAGGACTCTTATGGGTCATTCAAAAAAATATTCTCGAGATTCTTATTTACATGGAGCTGAATATGCCAGATTTGGTAGCATCAAAAATGCGCAGTTTCAAAAAACGATACAGGCCCAGACTGGTAGCAATTAATGAAGAACGAGTCCTTGTTTTTATGAACTTGCTTCGCACATATTACGACGATCCATTTAAAATTGCAGAAAGCTCTTTCAAGGAAAAGGTGGAAAAAGCGTTTGCGTGGAAGACTAACGACCAAGAAGATATTTTTGTCATGAGTTTCTATGCATATTTGAAAGCCAAAATGGAGCGTACTTCTATATACAGAGCAACCTTAGTGCTCGTTCAAAAGCCGTAATTTTTGTAATAGGGAAAAATATGCAATAGCAAGTGATAATTGTCACCGTCTAGAATAGAGGTGTAGGCTTATTTTTGCATCATGGAATTACAGGAAATTATAAAAACAGCCGCTGCAAGAGCAATTTCTTACGAGCAGTATCGCGAGTTAGTTGCAAATCATGTTTTGCTTAATACAAATTCAGGCGCTGAGGTCACGCCAGACTTAGCCGCATACACAGTGCTTAATAACCAGCGCATGAAACGTCTGGATAAAACCATGAAATTGCTTCCTGAAAATGAAGCGTTTCTTAAAGCATATAGCAAACCTGTGTATTTCCTAATCATCACCGAAAGCTGGTGTGGCGACGCAGCCCAAACCATGCCCATGATGAACAAAATTGCACAAGCAGGAAACATTGATTTTAAAGTGGTCTTGCGTGACGAAAATCTAGAACTCATGGACCAGTTTTTAACAAATGGCTCTCGGTCTATTGCAAAACTTATTCTTGTAGATAAAGAAACAAACCTACCAC
>JANQTO010000050.1 GCA_030731685.1 Nonlabens sp. | reverse complement strand
CACAACCTACGTGCACGCCCATTTTTTCAACTTCTTCCTTCGTTTCAGCACCTACATCTATAAAGATGTTGTCTAATTTTGGAGGTGTCTCGTCTTTGTTAGAACGGGTATGAATCGCTGGCCAGCCGAAAACACCCTTAACAATACCGTTTGTCGTATGTATATTCACGCGCTTGCTTGGAGCAATTTGATGGTCAGAACCACCGTTGCGCACCACATAAATAAGCCCGTCGTCTTGTATATAATTCACGTACCAGGATATCTCGTCAGCGTGTCCTTCTATAACTACCTTGAACGGTGCATCGGCATTTATAACACCTACAGCGGTTCCGTAATTATCTGTAATAAAGCTATCTACGTATGGTTTTACGTAGTCCATCCATACTTGCTGTCCATTCCATTCATAGCCAGTAGGGCTTGCGGTATTTAAATAAGTTTCTAAGAAATCCATGGATTTTTTAGTCAGTATACTTTTACTTGCCATAATTGCGTTTTATCGCGTGAAGATAAGAATTGGTTTGCATAAATGCGCTACCATCGCGGGCTGTTTATTAACTTTGGAACACTTTTAGCAGTAGGTTTATGATGAAGTACTCTTATTTGATACACGTGATGTTTTTGGGTTGTTTCGCTTTCGCGAAAGCGCAATCCACACAACCCGCGCAGCCTGTTAAAGTAGATTCTGTAAAGCAAGTTGCAAATGATTTCTATTACCTAGACGGCGACTCTGTCAAGCAAATCGAGCTGGACGAGGTTATGCTGTTGCAACGCCTGAAGTTTAAAAGTGAGTACGAGCAAATAAAATATGCTATTTTAAAGCGAAAAGTACGCAAAGTATGGCCTTATGCAAAGCTCGCCGCAGAGCGATTAATAGAAATAGAAAAACGTCTCGATGCCATAGACAGCCCGCGTAAGAAGCGCCAATATACAAAAATGGTCGAGGATTATATTCAAAACGAATTTACCGCCGAGCTGAAAAAACTCTCCATGACCGAAGGGCAAATACTCATCAAACTGATACATCGCCAAACGGGAAACACATCCTACGAACTCGTCAAACAAATGCGCAGCGGCTGGAGCGCTTTCTGGTTCAATACCACGGCAAACATGTTTGATATGTCCCTAAAAACGGAATATAACCCATCAAAGGACGTAGAAGATTTTTACATAGAAGATATTTTACTAAACGAATTCAAATTTGAAACACTGCCTTTTCAAGAAGCTGCGACTGACATTAATTACATCGACGGTTTAAACAATTGGAAAACATTTGAAAATTCGCTCCCTGCCGATTATGACAAAACAAATCTCGCAGCACGTGAAGAACGTATCAAAAAATACCTAGAGAAAAAAGCCAAAAAAGACGCTAAAGCGAAACGTAAAGCTGATAGGAGAAAGGCACGAGAAAACTAGTTTGCAGTCTCAGTTTTCTGTTTACGGTGAGCAGTTTTTATTTGAGATTTTAGGTGTCAGAACTTAACTTAAGCTACCTGCTTTCACAGGAATTATATTTCGTTAGTTTGAGCTGTTT
>JANQTO010000049.1 GCA_030731685.1 Nonlabens sp. | reverse complement strand
CGTATCGCTTGTTCTATACCACCGTTGTCTGCAATGTCAAGAAGATAGTTTGTAAATATATTACTCAGGGAAATAGTTGCTGTTTTAGAATAACGGGACGGTAGGTTAGGAACACAATAATGAGTTACTCCATATTTTTCAAAAGTAGGGTTATCATGAGTGGTGACCTCACTAGTCTCAAAACAACCACCCATGTCTATGCTTATATCGATAATTATGGCACCTGGCTTCATATTTTCTACCATGGTCTGTGAGACAACAACAGGAGCACGATTCTCACCTGTTAATGCGCCGATGACCACATCGCATCGCAATAGCGCTTTAGCAAGGTATTTAGGTTGTAATGTTGATGTGTAAATGTAAGTACCTAAGTTATTTTGTAATTGCTTGAGGTTTGAAATGGAGTTGTCAAAAACTTTAACCGTAGCTCCTAAACCAAGGGCAGTACGCGTAGCAAACTGACCTACATTCCCTGCACCTAAAACCACTACATCTACTGGAGGAACGCCCGTAACATTTCCGAAAAGTTGTCCAGTTCTATTTTTGCCGCTACTCAATAATTCAGCGGCTATAAGCACAGATGCGATTCCAGAAATTTCACTTAGTGCGCTAATAAACGAATAAAGACCAGCATCGTCTTTTATGAACTCAAAGGCAAGTGCTGTAATTTTCTTCTCGGCTAGTTTTTGAAAATATTCTTTAGTTCGCGTTTTTAATTGGAGTGCGCTTATAAGAACGGTTTGGGACTTTAAAAGGCTTATTTCTTCTAAGGATGGTGGGGCAACTTTTACTATCGTAGGACAGGAAAATACTTTTGTACGGTCTGTCGTAAGTTCTGCACCAGCCTCACTATATTGTTTATCTGTAAAGCTAGAACCTAAACCAGCACCTTTTTGCATGATAATGCGGTGACCATGAGCAGTAATTGCTGCCACGGCATCTGGTGTGAGGCAAATACGCTTTTCTTGATGTTCTGTTTCACAGGGAATCCCTATGAGCAACTCTTGTTTTGAGCGCCTTATTTCAAGGCGTTCTTCTTGAGGTATAAGTTGGTTTTTAGTAAACGGAGAAAGAAGATGGTCCATGCGTTTTGATTTGGCATGTTAAAGATAGGCTAATCGCTAAAGAAATAATCGCTGGGTTTTTTGACCTCTTTTTCTAACTCGTCCATTTCCTGGATTTTATCTTGGAGTTTGATTCGTGACAAATAACTTAAAGCTAAACTACCTATAACAACTGGGACAATAAAATACATTTCATATTTGTCGATGTATTTTAAGTCCTCATTGATTGCGCTGAAAAGTTGAAAGCCATACATAGATAAAGGAACCAAAATGACTCGATACCACCAGTGTTTACAACTCACAAACCAAAATAACATCAGTGCAAATGGCACCAATTTTCCTAAGATCACCCAAAAAGCTGTTGATACAGACTCATAAAAGCCAGAGTTATATGTAAACAAAAAATTTTCCCAGACTGGAAAGTCAGGGAAAATTTCGTAACTGTAAAATATATATGGAGTAGTAGCT
>JANQTO010000048.1 GCA_030731685.1 Nonlabens sp. | reverse complement strand
TAATCAAGCGACTAAGAAAAATTAACTGCTACTAAAAAATTATAGTAGGTAACCTTATCGACCGATAATGATATCTACCGTTAACCTTCTTTAATTAAAAGGGTTTTCTGTGTTTACTAGTTTCTGCAAGGTTACAGGTGCAACTAGTATTGTTTAAAATAAGGTTTGTAAAGAGTCCGCTTTCGCGAAAGCGAAATAACAAAAACCACTTGCAAGCATAAAAAAAGCAGGATACCGTCACGGCATCCTGCTTTCAAACAAATCAAATATGTTTTTAATAGATAGCTTGAATAGCGTTTCTATCGTTTGTATTAAACTCACCGTTTGTGCCACGAGGCCAGCAAGCGTTCATTAAACTTGTTGAATCATAACCTGTAGGAGTTCCAGTAATGTGAATAGCACCGTCTGAGCCAGCGCTCTCACCGCTTTGACCACAAGATTGTCTAGAGAACCAGTCTGAGTGGCGCATACCTATACAGTGACCTATCTCGTGCGTCATTACGTGCTCGTTAGCATCGGTAGTTTCATCATCCATACCTGCATAAATCTGTGCAAATTTAAACGGACGACCACCAGAAGGGAAACCTGCAACACCACCATCACCACTATTACCTGGCTGTCTATAAACCACCATGTCTTGTGTATTAAAGTTGGTCCCAAAGGTCAATCTAAAACGTAAGGTGCTACCTGATAGGTTGTTGAAATTGTTTACAGCGTTTGTAAGTGCCGTGCGCTGCTTGCTAGAAAGGGCGTTTGATCCACCTGTATAACCTATAATGTCAATAGTACGGTTTGCGCTAGATACGAGGTTATTTGTACGGTATTGCTTCTCCAGTCCACCAAAATCTAGGAACTCAGCCTCTGTAAATGCAGCATCATCTTGTAGATAGATACGTGCCTCTGAGGTACCATCAGGATACATGAAATTATCTATTCTTATGTCGCTTTCTTGGTATCCAAGTGTTTGTGCATGCGCATAAATTTTTGCCATATCAAACTTTGCAGTTTGGTCAGGTGTAGATTCTACATCGCTCTCACAAGAGGTTAATACTAGAGTAACCATTGTCATTCCAACAAGGCAAACTCTTAAAAAAGTTTTTTTCATAAATAAGGATTTAATTAGGTTTCTGTAAATGTATCAAGTTTGCATAATCGACAATCTTATTTCCATTAAGTTTTTTTTAACTATTAGCATATGTGAAACGATTTAATCCCAAAATAAGTCCTAAAAAGACCTATTTATTTTGTCCAAATAATGATAAATCACCAGTAATCATTGAATGAAATGACCACACAACAGACCAAAAAAATGAAAATCTTTGTATTCAAAAAATCGATTCGACAAACAACACTAAATACCGATAAAGTGAATATCTTTATAGAACTCAGCTATCATTACCTTAAAACGAACAATGAATAAAAGGACCTTGTGAACCGTGTCATAATGTACTTGTTTACTCAAAATGCATAATGCACAAAAAAACTTAAACTATCTTTAAACTCGATTAACTATAAAAGCATTCATGGCAAAACGTACAAA
>JANQTO010000047.1 GCA_030731685.1 Nonlabens sp. | reverse complement strand
TAAAAGGTGGCGATTTAAGAGAAGAGCTCAAACCTTTTCCACGAGCGCATATTTATGAACTTGATGAAGTTTTTGAAGACCCGTTTTTTGAGACCAAAAAAGTGGTTCATGTCCCGATATAAAAAAAGACCTCAAATGAGGTCTTTTTTATGATGTGTATGTAATCTTATCTTAGAAGTTGGTAGACAAATTAATGGTCAATCCTGTATTTTCAGGAACAAATCTACAAACACCACCTACACAAATTAGACCACCCCGCTGGCGACCGTAATTTAGTGCAACTCTTGAGCGACCTTTGGTATAGCTGCCGCCTACAGAAAAGTAGTGTATGTCTGTTTCGTCGTAATTATAGAGGTCTGTTGCGTAGATAGAAAGATATGGTGAAAACCCATATTCAAGGGTTGCTGCAGCCCAGTTCCCGCGGTCAGCATCGGCACTTAAATGCTGTACATCCATGCGCAAGCTGCGGCCTTCGTTGAGTTTGTATTGCGCGTCGATGATAAACGAATTACCTTTTAAGAAAAACGGGCCACCTTCTATGATACGACCATTATATTCTGTGTGGACACCTGTAAATATTGCTGAGAAGTTGTCTGTAAAACGTTTCTTAACCGCAAGGCTATATTCTTCAAAATATTTCTCGCCTCTTGATAGTAGCGATGCAGTATAGGTGTTTTCGGTTTGATTAAATGTTGCGTCAAGACCACTCCAGTTAGCATAGTTCAGTTCAAATTTAGTCCCGTATTTACCACCTAGGAAAGATTCTTTTTCTGCAGTATAATAAATGTCTATTTGCCCGCCTATTTCACCAGCTTTATTTTCTAATGGTACAACTGCTGGCTGTGGAGCGTATACATAAATATTAGTCACCGCATAATCCTGTTGCTTCGTATAACCAGGAACATAGTTAATGGTTTGCTGTAAAAATGCATTTCCATTTTGCTCTCTGTCTGAATAGAACGTCATGTTCTCTATGGCTCTAAAAGTGGCGTTAACGCCTAGTCCTTTAGTTGCATAACCGGCGTTCACCAGTAAAGCACGGCCATCTTGGTAGTTTCCAACAAATACTTGCGTATCATTGACATAAGCATCCTGTTCTTTATAAACATATTCTCCGCCTATGAAGAAGGATGTGAACGTTAAGTCGGCTCGAGCACTATACATTCCGACGGTAGCAGGAAAGTTTAAATCTGAACTTGTAGATTCTTGATAGCGCTGAACGTAACTAGCTCCTATATCTATACCAGTTTCAAGTTCTAAAGCGGTTCCAAGGCTAAATTCGGTATTTACTCCTGTTACAGTTCCTTCAGATACTTCAAAGGCCGCACGCTGGTTACCTGTAAAGGCCGTAGCATTTAGATAATCTGTAAAGTCATATTTGACACGTACACCGCGTATGGAGTTATCTACACCTAATTGTCTGTCCTCCCAAGAACGAAAAACAAGACCACTACCAAACAGGTCATAAAAATGGCCACCCGTAATGTCCAAGCCTTCATGTTTGAAATTAAGGAAATAAGTTCCTACACCATTACCGCTGTAACCTG
>JANQTO010000046.1 GCA_030731685.1 Nonlabens sp. | reverse complement strand
GTGCAGGGCATGAAAGACCGTGGTGAAAAAGTACCACATCTTGCCGCAGTTATTGTAGGAAATGATGGTGCGAGTCTTACCTATGTGGGCAGTAAAGTACGTTCTTGTGAGCAGGTAGGTTTTGAAAGTACGATGGTACGCATGCCTAATACTACCAGCGAAACAGAGTTACTTCTTGAAATAAAAAAGCTTAATGAAAACCCAGATATTGATGGGTTCATCGTGCAGCTACCGTTGCCTAAACAAATAGACACGCAGCGCGTACTTATGGCGATAGACCCAGATAAAGATGTAGATGGTTTCCACCCGACTAATTTTGGACGCATGGCACTGGATATGAGTACATTCATCCCTGCAACACCATTTGGAATTTTAGAACTTATGGAACGCTACGGCGTTGATACCAAGGGAAAACACACCGTGGTTATAGGTCGCTCGCACATTGTGGGTCGCCCCATGAGTATCTTAATGGGTCGTAAAGGCTTTCCAGGAAACTCTACCGTGACACTCACACATAGCCACACTAAAAACATTACACAAATCACGTCACAGGCAGACATTATCATCACTGCGCTAGGTGTTCCAGGCTTCCTCAAAGCCGAAATGGTTAAAGACGACGCAGTGATTATAGATGTAGGAATCACACGCGTACCAGACGAAACGAAACCACGTGGCTACTATATAACTGGAGACGTAGATTTTGAAAACGTCTCTAAAAAAGCTAGCTTTATAACTCCGGTGCCAGGTGGCGTAGGTCCTATGACCATTGCTATGTTGCTTAAAAATACGCTCCTAGCCAGAGAAAGACATCGTTCAGCAAATAGGTAAATTGTGGAAGCACGCTTTCGCGAAAGCGGAAACTACCAAATCTTATAGTTCATTATAAGCATTTTGAGGTGTTCAAATCCCACTGCAAATAATTCAGGACTTCATAAAAACAGGCGCCAACTATGGAAGAGTTTCTTAAAAAATTACCGGAATTAGCAGGGCAAAAAAGAAGCGAAAACACAACTTTTTTTAAAAAACTACGGGCAAAGAAACCAAAGCGCCTGGATACTGACGTGCAAATAATCCACCATGAAGTTTTTCAAGAAACAGATTGTCTCACCTGTGCAAATTGTTGCAAAACAACAGGGCCGCTATTTACAGATATAGACATAGACCGTATTGCAAAGCACCTAAAACTCAAACCGAGCGATTTTATAGAAACGTATTTACGCATAGACGAAGATAAAGATTATGTGCTTCAATCCGTGCCGTGCACATTTTTAGGTACAGATAATTATTGTTCCATTTACGACGTGCGCCCACGTGCTTGCAGGGAATTCCCACATACAGACCGTAGAAAGCTTTATCAAATTGCAAATCTTACCATAGAAAATACCGCCGTATGCCCTGCTGCCTATAAAATTGTGGAGCGCATGAAACAGTCTATAAAGTTGTAAGTCTTAGTTTATAAACAAGTTACCTACCACCATTTGCTCGCAGGTCTGCTATGCACTGTGCATCTAGCTGCGGCACACCGTTGTTAAGCATGCTCACCATATCTA
>JANQTO010000045.1 GCA_030731685.1 Nonlabens sp. | reverse complement strand
GCCATCTAAAACATACTTAATAAGATTGATCATTTCTAATGAAGATTTTTATTTTGTCATGATGATAAAGAGTTTCCAGGCGCTTGAAGAAACCCAGAACGTTTTTGAGCTTACCGAGCACGTCATTAAAAAAAGTGCGCTTCTTACCGAGCTCAAAAAGGACGGCTCACAAGAAGGTATATCGCGTATAGAAAATATTGAGGAACTCCTCAATGGTATGCGTGATTTTGTCGAGGGACAAAAAGAAGTAGATGAAGCACGCGGCTCGCTTGCAGAGTTTCTCGAAGACGTTGCACTTGCTACAGATTTAGATAACGATAAAGGAACAGACGACCGAGTGTCCCTCATGACCATACACCTTGCAAAAGGGCTTGAATTTGAGTACGTCTATATCGTGGGAATGGAAGAAGACCTGTTCCCTAGCGGCATGTCCATGAACACCCGTGAAGACCTGGAAGAAGAACGCAGGTTGTTTTATGTGGCGCTTACCAGAGCGGAGCATCAGGCATATCTCACCTTTACCCTATCGCGATACCGCTGGGGCAAACTGGTAGATGCTGAACCTAGCCGTTTTATTACGGAGATAGACGACGAGTACCTGGAATATACCACGCCGCCAGATAACTATAAGTACAAGCCGTTACTGGATATGGATTTGTGGGATGAACCAGACAAATCAAAGCTGCGCCAAAACAAACCTACAAGCAGCTCGCCACCTACGGTTAACAAGCCTAGCGAGGACCAAATACGTAAACTACGTAAGATGCGTCCCATGAGTGCAGCTTCAACAAGCAGCGCTCCGGCAGGTTTTGAAGGCAACTTGGAGACCGGCACCAGAGTTTCCCATGCACGATTTGGTCGTGGTACGGTCGTGAGTTTAGAAGGAACAGGAACTGAGAAAAAGGCCGAGATAAACTTTGAAGTAGGCGGACTTAAGAAGTTACTGTTGCGATTTGCTAAGTTGGATTTGATAGATTAAAAAATAATCAGCTGTGCAACATACAAGAAACTTTAACTAAGTTTACCTCATACGATTCACAAGGATTGTGAGAAGTACGCTTTCGCGAAAGCGAACTTCTTAAAACTAAACTTTTAAAAACCAACCCAATGCAAAACATCCAATTCCCCGTAAAATTTTCTTTTAAGGTCACTACGCTGGCAAACGACTTCGTAGCCCGCGATGCGCAAGGAAATACTATCGCTTATGTGCGTCAAAAGATGTTTAAGCTCAAAGAAGCCATTACAATTTACAGTGATGAGAGCAAAAACAAGGTTCTTTACACCATCGCAGCAAACAAATGGATAGACTGGAGTGCTGCTTATAACATTACCGATTTTCAGGGAAATGAGCTTGGAAAAGTAGCGCGTAAAGGCTGGCGCTCCATGTGGAAAGCCGAGTATGATATCATAGACCAGCACCAACAACCACAGTATAAAGTGAAAGAAGAAAGTGCAATGACGCGGTTTCTTGATAATTTACTAGATGGAATTCCGGTTTTAGGCCTTTTTACGGGCTATTTATTTAATCCTACCTACAACGTCACAGATAAAG
>JANQTO010000044.1:521-1556 GCA_030731685.1 Nonlabens sp. | reverse complement strand
CTCCAATGCGGCCTTTGAAGAAATCGCGACTGCGATATACCATAAAGAATAAGCTTTTCAAAAAGCTGTTGACTTATCCTTATTTTTACAATGCTTATTTGTTAAAATGTGGCATTAATCCAGCGTGGAAAACCCAGTATTTTAAATAGACCAATCAGTGAAAAGAATCTTATTTTTTTCTTCTTTATGTAAACCTAAGGCAATACTTGAAATGACACTGCCCTCTTGGCTAGGCATGAAAATGGATGGTTTTGAGATTGACTTTATATTTTATAATGATAATAAAGAGACTGCAGCGTTTGAATACACGACCAGCTTCGGTAAAGAACAGGAACGTGTCACGGTGATGGACGACTGGTTTACTGGTGCATCTTCTTACGATAAGCACCATTGGACACACGCAGCGGTAGACCGAGTAATTCATATAAAAAACAAAGCGATTGAAATTGCTTTAGAAAAAGATTATGACGCTCTTTTTTTGGTAGATGCAGACCTTGTATTACACCCGCAAACCTTGAATCATCTCGTGTCACTTAATAAGGACTTTGTTTTTGAGATATTTTGGACGGTTTTTACAGACCAGCTATTTGCAAAGCCTAATTGCTGGGATGTCCACTCATGGGATTATCACAATGCTGAATCCATTTTAAAATTGAAAGAACCAGGAACTTATCAAGTAGGTGCAGGTGGCGCATGCACATTATTGAGCAAAGAAATTTTGTATGCAGGCGTTAATTTCACTAAAATTAAGAATATGCCTTTTGGAGGTGAGGATAGACATATATCCACGCGTGCAGAAGTTCTGGGTTTCGATATATTTGTAGATACTCATCTTCCCGCTTTCCATATATTCAAGGAAACATTATTAGACGAGGCAAAAAAATGGATTGAAAGCGACTGTTCTCCTACATTTTTTGACAATTTGCTAAATGAAAATTGGGAAAAACATGTGAAAAATTATATGACACCAGAGGTAATCCATGCACCTAAAAATAAATTAGACAAAATAACACGTGGATTATATCGTGCTAAGAG
>JANQTO010000044.1:0-511 GCA_030731685.1 Nonlabens sp. | reverse complement strand
AGAGGGCTTACATAAATTATATGAGATTCAATTAATGGGAGTGTTACCATTGAATATACTCATTCTGGCAGACACGCTAGATATTGAAGAAAGTAGCGGTGCAAAAGGTCGCATTGCACTTATTTTAGGCTTTTTAGAGGCGGGTTATAACTTAAAAGTTCTTCACTATTCTAGAAAAGAAATTCAAATTACCGGCGTTGCTACGATTTCTATTCCAGAGCAACGAAACAACTTGGCCTATTTTAAAGCCAAATCACAATTACTTTTTCAACGTCTTACAGGGCGTAATATAAACAGTTGGGTAGAAGCTCGAAAAGGCTTTTCCTATACCCATGATTATGATGTTTTAAGTATTAAAAAAGCGCTGAAGCAAGAGAATCCTGAGCATTTTGATTATGTACTTGCGTTAAGTTACGCAAGTAGTTTTAGAGCGCATAAGGCAGTATTACAGAGCAAATCATGGCATTCGAAATTTCTAGCTTACGTACATGATCCCTATCCCATGCATAGC
>JANQTO010000043.1 GCA_030731685.1 Nonlabens sp. | reverse complement strand
TTTGTAAACCGTAACCAGCCGTGGATTTTTTACCTAGAAATGCGGCTATGATTGTTTGGCTTTTCCAGTCTACCTCTGGAATTTCAATACCAGGCTTGCGCGTACTGTTTATTTTTGCAAAGATTTCCTGAAGTTCTTCGCCGCTAGTAATGATACGTACTTCTCTTTTGTCGATGTTACTGTTAGACCCTTCACTAACCATGCGATAGTAACTCTGTTTACCAAACGTTTCTTCTGGCGTACCGTTCATTTTTGATTTACAACTCGCGGTGCTCACTACTAGCAGCACCATCGTGCAATAGGTCATTATATAATTTTTCATATTGTGGTATTATGTTGTGTATGTCAAATTGTTTCGCTTTCGCGAAAGCGTTCTCTTTAAAAGTCATTAAGCGCTCATCATCCTCCAGTATATAAATAGCCTTAGCTGCCATAGTCTCCACGTCACCTACAGCACTAGCGTAACCAGTAACTCCGTCTTCATTAACCTCTGGGAGACCACCTGAATTTGTAGAGATTACCGGAGTGCGGTTTGCCATAGCCTCTAGTGCTGCAAGACCAAAACTCTCTTTCTCTGAAGGTAACAGAAATAGGTCAGAAAAACAAAGGACTCGGTCTATCTCTGTACTATTTCCTAGCCATTTGATAGATAGATTAATACCTTTTTCAATCGCATACTGCTCTGCCTCTGAGCGTTCTGGACCATCACCTACCATAATAAGCACAGCCGGAATTGTCTTTTGAACTATCTCAAAAATCTTAACTACGTCCATTAATCTTTTTACAGGACGCATGTTACTCACGTGTGTGATGATACGTTCCTGTGGAAATGCCATGACAGAGCGGTCACAATCTTTAAATTCTGTCCTATAAATAGACATGTCGATAAAGTTAGACACGACATTTATATCCTTTGTGAGCTTAAATAGTTTTATAGTATCGTCTTTCAAGCTTTGAGAAACAGAGGTGACAACATCACTATGGTTGATGCTAAAAGTAACAGCTGGTTTATAAACTGGATGATTGCCCACAAGGGTTATATCTGTGCCATGAAGCGTAGTTACCATAGGTAAATTTACGTTATGTTCTTTGAGCATTTGCTGTGCCATATAACCAGCATAAGCATGAGGTATAGCATAATGAACATGCAATAATTCAATTTTATGTTCCAGAACCACGTTTACTAATTTACTAGAAAGCGCAAGATCATAAGGTTGATAATGAAACAGCGGATACTCCTCTACGTCCACCTCGTGAAAAAAGATATTCCTAGCAAGTAAATCTAGCCTTACCGGTAATTTATAAGTCACAAAATGGACTTCGTGACCACGACCAGCAAGAGCGGTTCCAAGCATGGTTGCTACTACTCCACTTCCACCAAATGTTGGGTAGCAAACTATGGCAATTTTCATAATGTCTTATTTGTATCTATAATCGAATCATAGATTATTTGTTGAATCCGGGTGCGAACATCATTCGATATCAAGTATCTATTTTCGGCACTGGGATGTATGCGATTAGATAGGAATACATACACAATTTCAGTTTCTGGGTCGGCCCACGTGTAGGTTCCCGTAAATCCACTATGGCCAAAACTTGTCATTCCCACGCAACCACATGTAGGACCTGCGGTACCTAGTTGCGGCTTATCAAAACCGACACCACGGCGCACACCATCGCTACAATAATAACAGCTGTTAAATGCACTCAAGGTTTCTTGTTTAAGGTATTGTTTGCCTCCGTAGTATCCACCTTGCATATACATCTGCATCATTTTTGCTACGTCGTTTGCATTGGAAAATAGGCCGGCGTGCCCACCTATTCCTCCTTGCATGGCGGCTCCTTGGTCATGGACATAACCGTGAACCAGTTGATTGCGGAATGAACTATCATTTTCTGTAGGAACGATTTGACTCTTGTCATAGCGCAATAGTGGCTGGTAACCCATATAGTTCATTCCCATTGGTCCGTAAAACTGCTCTTGAGTGAGTGTGCTCAGGTCCTTACCTTCTTTACGCTCAATATACTCTTTCAATAGATAAAAAGGCAAGTCACTGTACTTATAACCATTACGTGAAAGCAATTCACTCGTTTTTATACGAGTTATAATGCTGTCTGCAAGCACATTACTAGTGTACAACCGGTCTGCTACGGGAATAAAAAAACTGGTTGTAGCATCTTTAGTATAATAACTATTAGAAGGTTCTGCGGTAAGAGAATCTAGAGTTGATTTGTAAAACGGAATCCACGGCTGCAATCTCGCTACGTGTGATAGCATTTCTTTTACAGTAATATTACCTTTATTAGAGTCTTTGAAATCTGGTAATAAATCGCTTAGCTTGTCGTCTAGCGAGAGGTCACCCTTTTCTTGTAACTTCATAACAAGTGGTAATGTTCCCAGAATCTTTGTCATAGAGGCGATATCGTAAAGGTCATTATCAACTACTTCTTGTGTATTTTCATAAGTGTGGTAACCATAGTTTTTGTTCATGATAACCTTGCCATGTCTCGCTACCAGTATTTGCATTCCTGGCGTTCCCATATCTTCGATGGTTTTGTTTGCTATGGCATCTATCTTTGCAATCATGCTTGGGTCTAAGCCTACACTACTAGGAGTTGCGCCATACGACAGGCGCTTGATGCCGTTAAAGCGTATGCCATCATTTGCCTTATAAACGCCAGCGCTAACAGGTATTTTACCAACCATATCGCGTGCACCGAAAATAAGCTGGGCGCTTACTTGCTGGCTCATCACACTGTTTTGATAAGACATAAGCAGCCCTTCAAAGTTTGACGTTGCCGTAAATTGTTCAAGCATATAGGGCATGGCAAAAACATCTAAGATAACCTCGTGATTACGTGCTAGCTCGTTCATCCAGATAAGTTCTGCCTGCGTGGCTTTAAAGCTTTTCCATGGGTTTGCATTGCTTTTATGAAAGCCTATAATTACTGTATTATAGGGTTTAAGCATAGTTGTTAATACGTCTAGCTTTGTAGCAATAAGCCTATCTACTTTTGTATATTTATTCAGTTCTTTATAGAATGCATCGCCTGAATCGTCTCCTAGCGATATGTACGCGATTTTGCGTTTCTCTAAATTTTGTAGTGGTAGAATATTGTTCTTGTTATTCAGTAAAGTAACCGCTTTTGCAATCGCACTTTCGTAAACACTATCGTCTTTTTCTTTATTCAGTTGTTCTGTAAGGTTCGTTGTGTCCACAGGTTGATACGCGTTTAAACCTGCTAGATACTTAGCCATTAATATTTTCTTTACAGAATGCGCTAAGCGTTCTTGAGAAATTTCGCCCTTTTTAATAGCTGCGTCTATGGCCGCTATTGCTTTTGATGCGTCTTCTGTAAAAAGTAATACGTCATTACCAGCCTTAAATGCCTGTAAATCTACATCACCAGGCTTACTAAAGTTAGAAGCTCCTTTCATATTCAGGGCATCTGTATAAATCAGTCCATTGAAACCTAGTCTTTCTTTTAAAATACCAGTAACTACTTTTTCACTCAAACTGCTTGGGTAACCTGGTCTATTGTCCAGACTGGGTATGTTAAGATGGGCAACCATAACACTGGCCATACCTTTTTCAAAAAGCGCTTTATACGGGTATAACTCAACCTCGTCTATGCGCTGCGCGCTGAAACTAACCGTAGGCAACGTTTTGTGACTGTCTTGGTCTGTATCGCCGTGTCCAGGAAAATGCTTTGCGCAAGCCATAACGCCCGTACTTTGCAATCCGTTCATGTATGCATAGGATTTTTGAGCCACATTAAACATGTCCTCGCCAAAACTACGATTTCCTATAATCGGGTTTTTAGGATTTGTATTGATGTCAACTACTGGCGCAAAATTAACGTGCACGCCCATACGTTTACTGTGCTTGCCTATGCGCTCGCCTACTTCATAGGCACTAGATGTTCCTGGTGTTGCTCCTAGCGTCATGTTCCATGGAAATGCGTAGGTACTATCTATGCGCATACTCAAGCCCCATTCAGCATCCATGGCGATGAGTAGTTTTGTTTTTGCAAGTGCCTGTATTTCGTTTGTGAGATGTGCCTGTCTCACGGGTCCACCTTGAAAAAATATGACGCCACCTACTTTTTGCTCAGTTACCAGTTTTTTAACGCGGTCTACATGTGCTTTGTCCTTGTTAGAATACATATCAACCATAATGAGCTGCCCTATGCGTTCCTGTTGGTTAAGCGAGTTGTACACGCTGTCTACCCATTTTTGCTGGGCTTGCGCGTTTGCTGCCTTTAATGGGTTTATAGAATTGAGTTGTGCTTGTGCGGTGTTTGCTTTCGCGAAAGCGAACATCAAAAAAACATATTGTATATAGCGAAAATTCATAATAGCAAGGTCTTGAGTGGTAGTTTAATCAATTACCGTTCCCAGCTCTAAAGATAAAAAACTAATTCTCTATAAATGAAAAATGCCGCACGATATGGCGGCACTTATCAAATATGTTATAAACTTAAAAGAAGCGTGCGTGCCAACTTTCAGAAGCTGGGACTTCCCAAAATTCCCTAAACTCTCCTACGGTAGCAACTAGATTATTGAATACGATTGTTTTTGCAGTTACCGATTTATCCTTGGCCATCTTTTTAAAGTCATTCAACTCTTTGTGTGCAAGATATTCACCGTTTTTGTAGGTGACATTCATCTTATCCAGTAAATCTACATTGTAAGCGCTTTCTAGCGACTGTATAAATCGAACGGAGCTATCTATGGAGCATCCTGTTGCACTAGCGATTCCCTGGTCTAAGCCTATTACTACAAACCTGTTATACGGAAAAGTGACGCCAGCATGTAAGTCGCTGCCATGAGCAGTCCACTTTTCTAAAAATGATGCCGTAAGTAAAGAAATCTCTTCAAGCTCTGTCGCTGTAAACGGTCTGTTTGACTGGTAAATCCAGACTCTTGCATCGTCAGGAAGATTTTCAAAGGGAACTTGCATATTATAGTTTTTCTACAGAATCCACAATGAGCATATTGCGGTATTCATTAATTCGGTTATCATACATTTCTGTCTCGTAATAAGTGAATGTATGTGGCTTTTTATTTGCGACGGCTTCTAGCAAGATATCGTGATTGTTAACGTAGGTAAGCCATAGCATTTTGTATGTGCGGCCGTCATCACCTTTGATTATTAAGGTGTGAAAGGTGCCATCTTCTACTTTTTCAATAGTTCCTACGATACTCATGATTTCATTTGCCTCCTCGGCAAAATCTTCATCGTCCTCATAAAAAGCAGCCATACTTAACAGGAGTTCTGGGCAGTATTCAGCCATTTTCATTCCTATTTCCTCACCTAACGCTTCCATGGCATCACCGTCAGTAGTGATTTGAATTCCTTTGCTCTTATAGAAGGAGCTGTCTTCATTGTAAGCCTTAATTAAACAAACACCAAAGGCCAATTCGAACTGAGCCTGAGTAGCATCTTTAAGGTCATCTCCTTTTTTCTCAACACACTCGCAAACGGATTTCCCCATGCGGTCGTAAGCCTTGTCCCTGTCTCGTTGGGCATTGCTTATGGCGCTTATGATAAGCATTAGGAATATGAGGTAGGTCGTTTTAAATTTCATAAATTAAGTTTTGTTTTAGGGCTAGATTTAGTACTACCGTCTTTTGAGTTCTTCCATTTTAAAGATAGAGAAAAATAGAGACCCATCAAGACACCTTGAAATATCACTGGCGGCCAGCTAAATTCATCGAAATAATACTGAAATCCTGCATAGAACCCACCGCATGTAATTGCACCTATAAGTCCTGTGATAATACGCTGCTTTAATGGTATTTTTTCAATGTAAAACATAGCGCGTCATTTCCTTATAATACAGATTATAAATCGGCGGCGTTTGCAATTAGTTCTGCAATATCTAGTACTTCTACTTTGCCTTCATTTTCGGCTGCTTTTATACCATCACTCATCATGGTATTGCAGAATGGACAAGCTGCGGCAATCACTTCGGCACCTGTTTCTAGTGCTTCGTCTGTACGTTCTATATTGATGTCCTTATTACCAGGCTCTGGTTCTTTAAACATTTGAGCACCACCGGCACCACAGCATAAGCCGTTACGTTTAGAGCGTTTCATTTCTACAAGAGCAGCATCTAGTTTTTCAATAAGTTCTCTAGGAGCCTCGTAAATATCATTTGCACGACCTAAATAACACGGGTCATGATAAGTGATTTTTTTACCTTTAAATTTACCGCCTTCGATGGTAAGCTTACCTGTATTGATAAGGTCTTTCAAAAAGCTAGTATGGTGAATCACTTCGTAATTTCCACCTAATTCCGGATATTCGTTCTTTAACGTATTAAAGCAGTGCGGACAGGCTGTTACGATTTTCTTGATTTCATAACCATTGAGAACTTCTATGTTCATCATGGCCTGCATTTGAAACAAGAACTCGTTACCAGCGCGCTTTGCTGGGTCACCGGTACAGCTTTCCTCAGCTCCTAGCACAGCAAAATCAACATTTGCTTTATTAAGTAGCTTTACGAAAGCCTTGGTTATTTTTTTTGACCTATCGTCAAAGCTACCACTACAGCCCACCCAAAATAATACTTCTGGTTGCTTTCCCTGTGCAATATATTCCGCTACGGTAGGTACTTTAATTGGTTCACTCATTGCTTTGTTATTAGTTAACTGTAATCAGTTAATTTTTATTTTATAAGCACAGGCTGTGCTGGATTGTCTCTATTTTTCTTCAAAAACCTCTATCGTCGCGCGTTTTTCAGTGAGATTAGAAAAGGTTCCTTTGTAACGGGTAGCACGCACGATATGATTGTCAATCCAATGGTAGTTCCCACCACGCGGTTTATTCATTAACAAACTGTGATATTTAAAACCATGCTTTTGTAGCCAGTTTTCGGTGACTTCTCTGTGCTCCTCAGTCCTAGAAGTAAAAAAACAGATTTGGTGTCCTAAGTCATACCACTCGTTACACGTGGCTAGTGCATCTGGAAACGGTAAACAAGTTGACATACGTTCTGGTTCTTCATTAGGTATATCATCCGTAATGGTGCCGTCTATATCAATAAGGTAGTTTTTAACTCCTTTTGCAAGTACGGGACTGCCGTTATTGCCTTGTTCATCTTTTACGTTAATAAAGCTCTTGTTAGTTTCTTCCATCTTTAAAGTTCGTTTGCCCAATTAAGTCTATCCATTTGATTGTAGGGCCATGGCGCACCATTATTCTCTATATTCCCCATGGTCGCATTAAGTTCTGATGGTGCAGCGCTGTTTTCCAAAACGAGATAACGACGCATTTCCATAATAATACTCAATGGGTCTATTCCTATAGGACAAGCTTCTACACAAGCATTACATGTAGTACAGGCCCATAATTCTTCTGTTGTGATATGGTCTTTAAGCAAGTAAATACCATCATCTACATAACTGCCGTTCTTATTAATGTTTGCGCCTACTTCTTCAAGTCTGTCGCGCGTTGCCATCATAATGCGTCTGGGCGATAGTTTCTTACCCGTAATATTTGCAGGACATTCGTCAGTACATCTACCACATTCTGTACATGTGTATGCGTTTAGTAATTGCACACGGTCTAGGTCAAAGATATCTTTAGCTCCTAGTGATGCAGGAACCTCACCAGCATTTGCAGGGTCTGGTGTAGCAAATGGGTCCACATTTGGGTCCATCATCATTTTTACTTCCTTAGTCACAGCTGCCATGTTTGTGAACTGCCCTCTAGGAGTAAGCTTCGCAAAATAAACGTTTGGAAAAGCAAGCATGATGTGCAAATGCTTGACATTTTCTGTTAGAACATCATAAATTACTTA
>JANQTO010000042.1 GCA_030731685.1 Nonlabens sp. | reverse complement strand
GTTTGCATTAGCAGATAATCCTTGTAATGAAATTAAGGTCTTATTCATCTCTACCAGTCCAGACTCTATGGAACGTCTTGTATTAGGATTCATAATTTTGTGGAGGTCTGTCATGACAGAGTCTGCACTTACAATCATGTTTTCTATTTTATCCTTCAGCGGTAAAAACTCTTCCATCACTTTACCCTGCAAACCGTCGTCAACTGCTGATCGCAACGTGTCCCCTGATTTTGCCATACGTTTAGAAGCCGACTTAAAATCAGGAAGAATAGCAAGTGCTTTTCCTCCTATCAAACTTGTGCTGTACACACTGGCCATACTCTCTGCTGAGAAGGTAAAAGATTCATCTACATGAAAGGTAACCAGCAACCTACCGCTACTGTCTAAAAATTCTATATCATCTATATTACCTACTTTGAGTCCATTTATCGTTACCGGAGCTGATTTTGCTAGACCTTCCACATTTTCGTAAACTGCATAGAATTTACGGTCATCCTTCAATAAGTTGCGGCCTTTCAAAAACTGGTAGCCAAATATAAATAGGGCTATAGCAGAAACCGTAAGCAAACCTACTTTAACCTCTTTAGATAATTTCATAACTGTTCATTTTAAACAAATGTAACAAACTAGAACGGGTCGTACACATAGATAACATTACTTTAAGAATAATTAAAGCTTAGAAATTACGCCATTTTTCTCAGTGACGATAAATGCCTCTGCATACCCTTTTGATTTTGCTATAGCAAGAAGTTCTCTCGCAGCACTCTCTGTAGCCTCGGCACCGGTGAAATACTTATACAGCGCTCCTACTTGTGCTCTAGAAATCTTTGGTAAATTGTTAAAATTAGACGGTGATTCAGCAATCTTCTTACTACTTGCTGCAAGCTGTACTTTATAGACGGTCCCATTTTTAACGGTACTGCTGGTGGAAGCGCTTGAAGTTATAGGTTTATCTACCCTATTTTCTGGTATCACAATTTCAGGAATTACTTTTTCTACGTCTATATCTTCAATCACAAATTCATTAATGTCACGATTTGCATGGTATTGTATAATGGAATTAAATATAGCATTTGCCACTTTTTGCTGTCCTTCATCACTGCTTAAAAAGTTTTTCTCTTCGGTATTTGTTATAAATCCAGTTTCTATGAGCACACTAGGCATGTAGGACATTCTCAACACGGCAAAGTTTGCTTGCTTCACGCCTCGATTCTTACGAGCTAAATCTCTTAAAAAGTTATTTTGAACTCTCGCAGCGAGGTCTATACTATTCTCTAAATATTGTTCTGCATCAATTAATGTTTCGATTGGCTGGCTGGATTTATTAGTAAAATCTTCAGAATACAGCCTTCTTTCTGCTTCAACTGATGGGTATCCCAACGACAAACTGATACTAAACCTATCTAATTGAGAGTCAGGCAATGGAAATGTTCCTGATTCATCTGTTGGATTTTGTGTGGCAATAACAAAAAATGGCCTTTGAAGTTGATAGGTGTGCCCATCTACACTGACTTGTTTTTCAGCCATGGCTTCAAGTAGGGCGCTTTGGGTTCTGGGCGTACCT
>JANQTO010000041.1 GCA_030731685.1 Nonlabens sp. | reverse complement strand
TTTACCATATGATTTTAGTAACAGGAGGAACGGGTCTTGTGGGTGGACATTTGCTGTATCGCTTTCGCGAAAGCGAACACCCCATCACCGCCATTTACAGGCAAAAAAAACATATTGCTAAGACGCGTGCGATTTTTGAATCCTATGCGGCTGGCGACGGTGCACTTGTAGACCGTTTCAACTGGGTACAGGCAGATGTGACCGAGATAACGTCACTAGAACCAGTTATGAGCGGCGTTACGCAGGTATACCACTGCGCAGCACTTATAGAAGATACGTTTACGGCACTCAAACAAGTGAATGTCATGGGCACTGAAAATGTCGTGAACGTTGCATTACATTGCGGTGTTCAAAAGTTTTGTTACGTGAGCAGTATTGCAACACTGGGCGAACCCGTAGGCGACAGACCTATTAATGAGGACGACTTTTTCAACCTGGACGGCATTCACAGCCAGTACGCAATCTCAAAATATGGCGGCGAGATGGAAGTGTGGCGGGCGAGCCAGGAAGGTCTCGATGTTATCATAGTCAACCCTGGAATTATTTTGGGTGAAGGAAATTGGGATGCCGGTTCGGGCAAACTCTTTTCTAAAACTGCCGCCGGCCAACCGTTTTATACCAGCGGCTCCAGTGGTTTTGTAGATGTACGCGATGTGGCCGAAGTCATGCAACGCTTAATGGAAAGTGAGGTGGTTAACGAGCGTTTTATACTTGTAGCTGCAAATGAAACCTACAAAAACGTACTTGCTATGATTGCAACCGCACTTGGTAAAAAAGCGCCAAACAAACACCTAAGTAAGTGGATGTTATATTTGATTTATGGTTGTCAATTTGTTGCCGGCATCTTTGGGTTTAGAAAAAGTCTATCCAGAGCAAGCATAAATTCTTTGGTGAATACCAGCCACTACAGCAGCAATGCGATAATGGAGCGATTAGGCTTTTCTTTCCTGCCCTTACAAGTTACCATAAAGCGTGTTGCACAAGCATATTTGAAAAATTAGCAAAGTAAAATTATTGTGGTGAATCTATAATTATAGGTTGTGCATCCAGTAAGGAATCTGACGCGGGAACTATTGCGCGTTCTTTTGCTTCTATCTCCATGATTTCCTGTAATTCTGTTTTTTGCTGATCCAGCTGTTTCTTCACACGATCTAGAATTTCCCGGTACTCTTCTGGCCTGTCCACGTAATATGAAAAATTTTTTTTAAATGTGAGGCTATCAGTGTTGTGCTTCTCATAGATAAACTTATGGGGCAACACACCTGTTTCTAAATAAGCACGCTGATTTGTGGCAAAGGAGCTGTCCAGCAGATAAACATCGGTCATGATGGCTGTCATTTCATCCATGTCTAAAAAAGGACTGGGTTTAGGCGCATATTTTACCTGATTGCAGGAAACAATAAAAAGTAACGTAAGTATGACCGCTATATTTCTCATCTATCAAAACACACTGCTTGCGCAGCTTTAACGGGTAAGACCTTAAAATTATGATAGACCAGCTCACCATTAACAAAGGTATGTGTAATGCGGCTTTTAAAAGTAACACCTTCAAATGGAGACCAGCCACAT
>JANQTO010000040.1:1228-1571 GCA_030731685.1 Nonlabens sp. | reverse complement strand
ATTGCAGTGCTTTATATAAAACGGTTTCCATAAAATGAAACCTAAAATGCGCTGCAAAGCCCATTTCTTTAACACTGTGGTGCACTTTATGAAATTCCCATAAGAACGGAACGCGATGCAGGAGCCTGTGAATGTTCCACTGAATGAAATCGGCTATGACAAACATAATAAAGAGCTGACTCCATACCGGTAACGATTGCAACTCTACGGCAACCAGGTTTGTAACGCCTACAAGAGAAAGACCGTCATTAAATAAGGCAACCGCAACATTAGAAATACCATTGTAACCTACCAGCGAAAACAGAAAGAAATTAAAAAACAAATAGAATAAATCCAACCAAAA
>JANQTO010000040.1:0-1218 GCA_030731685.1 Nonlabens sp. | reverse complement strand
CAAGATAATCTCCAGAGCAAAGACCAGCAGCGACAACCCTATTAACCAGTAGAAATAATTATTCCATGCAGGGTTTGTAATGGCGTGCCATAAGTACCTGCCATAACTGGAGAAGGAATCCAAAAAAATATCTATGTAACGGTTCATAAAGATAAAGTCGCTATTAATAGGTCAAAGTTACAGCAAGCTATAGCAGTTACAACGTTATCGTGATATATAGGACTTATACGGTTATAAACTAAAATTCTTCCACTATTTTTACCCTAATAGAACATCCAGCATGAAAAAAATACTTTTGATTTTAGGAGTTTGTACGCTTGTGTTAAGCTGCAAGAAACTCGTTGAAACGGACCCGAAACCTGCCATAGATAATAAGGACTATTTTAACTGGAGCGCGGCAAATGTGTATTTCTTACTTACAGACAGGTTTAATAACGGCGACCCGTCTAACGACCGCATTATAAAACGCGACCAGCCCACAGGAAAATTGCGCGGTTTTGAAGGTGGCGATTTTGCCGGAATCATTAAAAAAATAGACGAAGATTATTTTACAGACCTTGGCGTAGATGCCATATGGCTTACACCGGTTTGGGAACAAATACATGGCGGCGTGGACGAGGGCACAGGCTTTACCTATGCGTTCCACGGTTACTGGGCAAAGGACTGGACAGCGATTGAACCGAGTTATGGAACGCAAGCCGAATTCCAACAACTGGTTGATAAAGCCCATGTAAAAAACATACGCGTGCTGCTAGACGTAGTGCTCAACCACACAGGTCCTGTGACCGAGCAAGACCCACAATGGCCAGACGAATGGGTGCGCACAGAACCTAGTTGTACCTACCAGGACCAAGCTACCGCTGTGGAATGTACACTTACAAACAACCTACCAGACATACGCACAGAAAGCACCGAAGAAGTGAGCCTGCCGCCACATTTGGTTGAAAAATGGAAGCAAGAAGGCCGTTATGAGCAAGAAGTGAAGGAACTCGATAATTTCTTTAAAGAATCTGGTTTAAAGCGCACTCCAGCAAACTATATTATTAAATGGATTACAGATTATGTACGTGAAACAGGCGTGGACGGCTACCGTGTAGACACTGTAAAACATGTAGAAGAAACCGTATGGGCAACCATGAACACTCAGGCGCATCGCGCATATAAAACTTGGAAAAAGAACAACCCTAAAAAAGTAATACACCAAGACCCATTTTTTGT
>JANQTO010000039.1:282-1578 GCA_030731685.1 Nonlabens sp. | reverse complement strand
TGTAAGCTCTAGCAGTATCTGGAACACCACCTACCTCACCGGTAAGTTGGTTTTTCACCATGTTTGTTTGCTTGTTGTATGCATTTACGGCACCTATCAAACAGTTGTTTGAAATGTTGTCCAGGTGACCTCTATAACGCAACCATGGTCCAGCCATAGAAATATGGTCTGTAGTACACTTACCGTAAGCCTTAATCAATAGTTTAGCAGCAGCTATGTCGCTTCCTATAGGTGTAAATGGCTCTAGCAACTGTAAACGGTCTGATGTAGGGTCTACCTTTACCTCAACGTGTGAGCCATCTTCCTCTGGAGCAAGGAAACCGTCATCCTTCACTTCAAAACCTTTAGGAGGCAATTCCCATCCTGTAGGCTCGTCCAGCATCACTTCTTCACCATTTTCGTTAATAAGTGTGTCAGTCATCGGGTTAAAATCTAATCGACCAGCGATAGCTATTGCGGCGGTAATCTCTGGCGATGCAACAAAGGCGTGCGTGTTTGGGTTACCGTCTGCACGCTTTGCAAAGTTTCTATTAAAAGAATGTACGATAGAGTTTTTAGGTGCATTCTTTGGGTCTTCGTAACGAGCCCACTGTCCTATACACGGTCCACAAGCATTTGTAAAGATTGTGGCTCCTAAGTTTTCAAAAATACCGATGATTCCGTCACGGTCTGCAGTGTAACGTACTTTTTCAGAACCTGGGTTGATACCAAATTCTGCTTTAGTCTTCAATCCTTTATCGATTGCTTGTTGAGCGATAGAACTCGCACGCGACAAATCTTCATAAGAAGAGTTTGTACAAGAACCTATAAGACCCCATTCTACTTTAAGTGGCCAGTCGTTCTTTACGGCTTTGTCATGCATTTCACCTACAACAGTTGCAAGGTCTGGCGTGAACGGCCCGTTAAGGTGTGGCATTAAGGTATTAAGGTCTATGTCTATTACTTGGTCAAAGTACTGCTCTGGATTTGCATATACTTCTTTATCACCTGTTAAGTGCTCTCTAATTTTATTTGCTTCGTTTGCAACGTCCTCGCGGTCTGTTGCCCGCAGGTAACGTTCCATAGCGTCGTCATAACCAAATGTAGAAGTAGTCGCTCCTATCTCTGCACCCATATTACAAATCGTTCCTTTACCTGTACAGGAAAGGTTTATAGCACCATCACCAAAATATTCAACAATAGCTCCTGTTCCACCTTTTACGGTAAGAATTTCAGCAACTTTAAGAATAACATCTTTAGGAGCAGTCCAGCCAGATAATTTACCTGTAAGTCTTACACCTATAAGTTTTGGAAATT
>JANQTO010000039.1:0-272 GCA_030731685.1 Nonlabens sp. | reverse complement strand
AAATTTAAGTTCCCAAGCCATACCTGCCATCACGTCAACAGCGTCAGCTCCACCGACACCTATTGCTACCATTCCCAGTCCGCCAGCGTTTACAGTGTGCGAATCGGTTCCTATCATCATTCCACCTGGGAATGCGTAGTTCTCTAGAACCACCTGGTGAATAATTCCAGCACCTGGTTTCCAAAATCCAATACCGTATTTATTAGAAACAGATTCTAAAAAGTTAAAAACCTCATTACTAGAGTTAAGTGCACTTTGCAAATCCTGGTCTG
>JANQTO010000038.1 GCA_030731685.1 Nonlabens sp. | reverse complement strand
TATCAGGACCTAAAGGTTTGATGGTTCCAGTAATAAGAAATGCAGAAAACCTTTCTTTTAGAGGTGTAGAGCAAGAAGTTAAAAGACTCGCTATACGCGCTAGAGATGGTGCGATTACCGTAGATGAAATGACTGGCGGTACATTTACGATTACTAACGGTGGCGTTTTTGGAAGTATGATGAGTACCCCTATAATAAATCCACCACAAAGTGCTATTTTAGGAATGCACAACATCATCGAGCGACCAGTAGCCGTAGATGGACAAGTAGTCATAAGACCTATGATGTACTTAGCCGTTTCTTATGACCACAGAATCATAGATGGCAAGGAATCTGTAGGATTCTTAGTTGCTATTAAAGAAGCATTAGAAGATCCGATTAATTTATTAATGGATGGTGATGTGAAGAAAGGGTTGGAGCTTTAAACGTATAGTTAAGACTTAGGACTTCAGACTTATGAAGTTAAAAAAAAATCCCCTTACAAAAACGTAGTTTTTGTAAGGGGATTTTTGATTGAAAGAATTTCAAAAGGTGTCGCTAGAATCCTTTGTCAAGTTATAAAGTCTAGATAATTGTCGCAGAACTCACCGTAACATCACGACTTATTTTCACAATCATACCCTGCAACGCCCTACCTGGACCAACTTCTATAAATTCCGTAGCACCATCTTTAATCATTTCTTGAATGGACTGTGTCCATTTTACAGGAGCAGTAAGTTGGTAAATAAGATTTACTTTAATGTCTTCCGTATCTTTTATGGCAAACGTTGATACGTTTTGATAAATAGGGCATAGCGCCTTGTTAAATTCTGTAGCCTCTATAGCGGCAGCAAGTTCTGCACGTGCTGGTTCCATAAGTGGCGAGTGAAAAGCACCACCTACTGGAAGCATGAGTGCACGTTTTGCGCCAGCTTCTTTAAGACGTTCGCAGGCTTCTTCCACAGCCGGTATTTCACCTGATATAACTAATTGTCCAGGGCAATTGTAGTTTGCTGCAACCACTACACCTTGAACCTTACTACATGCAATTTCAACAATGCCGTCTTCTAGGCCTAGTATCGCAGCCATAGTGCTCGGTTTGAGTTCGCAAGCCTTTTGCATAGCTTGAGCACGTTTAGAAACAATGTTCAGTCCATCTTCAAAACTCAAGACGCCTATCGCTGTAAGAGCACTTAGCTCGCCCAATGAATGTCCAGCGACCATGTCAGGAGCAAAATCTGCACCCATCATTTTTGCTAGGATAACTGAGTGTAAGAAAACTGCTGGTTGGGTCACCTTGGTTTGCTGTAATTCTTCGGCAGTACCTTCAAACATAATTTTGGAAATTTCAAAACCTAGTTGCTTGTCGGCTTGTTCAAAAAGTGCTTTTGCTTCTGGAAATCTATCATATAAGTCTTTTCCCATTCCTGTGAATTGAGCTCCTTGACCTGGAAATACGTATGCTTTCATAGTGGCTGTTTTTTGTAAAAATAACTATTTTTCTTAAGGAGGTTTTTCTATTTCTTTGAATTTCTAGTCTCAGTCTCAGTCTCAGTTTTCAGTAAGGTCGCCGTATATAGGTTTGTTTTCATTGCTGGCG
>JANQTO010000037.1 GCA_030731685.1 Nonlabens sp. | reverse complement strand
TTTTAAGGCAGACCGCAAACTTGAGGACGATGAAGTTTCTGAGATATGGAGTAACTTTATCTTTAATGAGTCCGAAATCGTCAACAACAATTTTGAATTGGGCTTTAAACAACTTACAGAAATAGGCGTTAAAGCGATGTCACCAGGCATTAATGACCCTGGAACAGCACTGGACACGTTAAACTACCTTGCAGAACTCGCAGCCATGCGCATGTTAAAAACAGACAAGACCTATCTGCTAGATGATGATAAAAATACCCTTGTAAAACTAGAACAACTCAGTTTTGATTCCTTGATGCATCACTCCTATGCATCCTTTCGCACCTATTGCAAACACGATTTTAATTTGGTTCACAGGCTCATTTCCACACTTGCTGAACTCAAAAATGCACCTGTACAATCTCAGTCGTACCACGAAACGGTAGATAAACAAATTGGTCTAGTTTACGGTGACGCTTTGAAAAGCCTAAAAAATGATGCCGATATTGAGATAATAACCCAACTCTACAACAAAGTCACAAATGATTAGAATTCTAATCTTACTAACCACCTGCATGTTCAGCTGCGCAATGCTCTCGCAAAATGTGGTCATAGATAGTGTCAAGTACAACGACAGCTATCGCACGGTACGTTTGTTACTACCTGAAAACTATAAGTTGAGTGCAAACCATAAAGTTCTGGTAATGCTAGACGCTCAAAACCTGTTTGACGAAAAAACCTCCTATGCTGGCGAGTGGCAGGTAGATGAATATGTAAAAAACTTACCACTTGAACAGCAGGCTATTGTCATAGGAGTAGACCATGGCAATGCGTTGCGCATGAACGAACTTACTCCTTATAAAAACGAAAAATATGGTGGTGGAGATGCGGCTCATTTTATGGAATGGCTGGTTCAAGAGGCGCTGCCACAAATCAGCAAAAAGTATGGAATCAATATAGTCTCAGGGCAAACGGCCATTGCTGGCAGCTCTCTAGGTGGCTTGTTTGCTCATTACGCAGCACTTTCCCATCCCGAACTGTTTAGGGCAGCTGGTGTGTTCTCACCATCTTATTGGTTTAGTGAAGAATTCTATGGGTTCGTTCAAAACCAACCCATCGCAGCTAATCAACTATTTTACCTTAGTGCCGGTACGGCTGAAAGTGAGGATATGATACCAGATATGCAACGCATGTACGAACTCATGCGCAACAAGACAAAAAACTACGTATTATATAAAAAGGAAATTAAAGATGCGCAGCACAACGAGGCGCAATGGCGCGATGCGTTGCCTGCATTCTATCAAAAGTGGTTGGAATTTGTAAAGTATAATTAACTAGGGCACATATTAATAGTAAGGAGAAATGAAGAATGCTGTTTAAAACGGCCTAAGAACATAGCATGTAAAAAATGAAGTGAAACGTAGGGTTGAGCAAAAAACGTCAATAGTCAAAAGACTATAAGAGCTAAAAAGTATTTAGCACCAATTAAGAATCTGTAAACTACCGAACCTTTTTTTTGCGCCGTAGTGAACAAAATTTGTAGCGCTAGGTTCTTAAGCCTTGAGTCCTGCCTGTCGGCAGGCAGGTTGTTGTTTAGTTTGTT
>JANQTO010000036.1 GCA_030731685.1 Nonlabens sp. | reverse complement strand
ACCTTCTTATGAGCATCTCGAATCTTTATTAAAAGATAATAGCAAAAAAACGCTGGTTAGTTTGATGCACATTAATAATGAAATAGGAAACAAACTCGACATAAATCATGTAGGTTCTTTGTGCAAGACTCATGGTGCGTTGTTTCATAGCGATTGCGTACAATCTATAGGGCATTATGAAATGGACCTTAAGGCGCTACCAGTAGATTTTACTGCGGTAAGTGCCCATAAATTTCACGGCCCTAAAGGTGTAGGCTTTGCTTTTATACGTAAAGGCACTGGTCTTAAACCAATAATTTTAGGTGGTTCGCAGGAACGCGGCATACGTGCTGGAACTGAAAGTGTTCACAATATCGCAGGAATGGACCTGGCGCTTAGTATGGCTTATGATAACTTAGAAGCGGACCGCACTTATGTTACAGATTTAAAAGAATATTTTAAAGAAAAACTTCAAGAACAATTACCAGGCGTTAAGTTCAACGGTAATTGTGGTGATAATGAAAATAGCACCTACACCTTACTGAATGTATGTTTACCATGTGACGCACAAAAGGCAGCCATGCTACTTTTTACATTGGATTTAAAGGGTATAGCCTGTTCTAAAGGCAGCGCTTGCCAAAGCGGCAGCCAGCAAGGTTCTCACGTTCTCTCAAATGTTCTCCACGAAGATGATATGAATAAACCAAACCTACGTTTTAGCTTTTCTATATTTAATACAAAAGAAGAGTTAGATTATGTTGTTGAGGTGCTTAGGGAATATGTGGAGAAGTTGTAAAGGGTAAATCACCAATTTTTTAAGCTCCAAATCCCAAATCCCAAATCAGTAACTGTTACCTGAAACAACCACTGAAAACTGGAAACTGAAAACTGCGACTGAGAACTGCTAACCTACCACCTCGCAACCAGCCTTACGTTAAAAACACGTGGCGTTAGAAAGTTAGGGATGGCAAACTGCTGGCTGGTAGCCACATCGCGTACCCATATGTTGGTAATGGTATTTTGAAAATCAAACAGGTTGTAGATTTCTGCACCTATGGTAACTTCTTCAAAACTGCTGAATGTTTTACTAGACCTCTTCTCGCCTTGTAACACAAAGTTGACGCCTATATCTGTACGCACATAATCCTTGAGCCTAAACTGAAAGTCATACGGGTCAGCAAAGTCTGGTGAACCGCCTGGTAAACCGGTATTATAATTAAAATTCAGATAAAGTTTCAGGTTGGGAATGTTTGGAGCGTAATCTTGAAACAGCATCGCAAATTTCAAACGCTGGTCCATAGGTCTTGCTATAAAGCCACGGCCGTTTAAGTTTTCTTCGGTTTTTAGGTAGCCTAGTGATATCCAGCTCTCAGTTCCAGGAACAAACTCACCGTTTATACGTAAATCCAAACCGTAAGCATAAGCCGTAGCTTCGTTATTTGCACGGTAACGAATGCGTACATTTTCTAAGGTGTACGTATTGACGTCGCTCATATCTTTGTAATATGCCTCACTGGTAAGCTTGAAAGGTCGTCCGTAAAGCAGGAAACTCCAGTCGTTACCGGCAACGATATGAAACGAGTTCTGTGCTTTTACATCTGGAA
>JANQTO010000035.1:6540-7967 GCA_030731685.1 Nonlabens sp. | reverse complement strand
ACCTTCTTCAGGATTATAACCTGCAATCGCAGCTAGGTACAAACCTATCTTATCCGCTTCGGTTTCGTGGGCTCTGGAGAATGGCAACATGCCTCCTATTTGAGAACCCAAACCATAGGCTTGATTTAAAATTGCTTGTGTGGATTGTCCAGCACCAGCCGCTTGGCTTCCTACGGCAACTCCTACAGCACCTAGTGCTTGTACTTGTGCAGCACTCATGCGCTGGCCACCGTGGTTAGCTAATGCATGAGCTACTTCATGCCCCATGACGATTGCTACACCTGTTTCGCCTTGACAAATAGGTAATATTCCTGTATAGAAAACAATTTTTCCTCCTGGCATACACCATGCATTCACAGTCGGGTCATCAATCAAATTATATTCCCACTGGTAGTTAGCAAGATACTGCTCCTCACCTAGTGCGTTGAGCCAGCGTTGTGCAGCAGTCTTAATCTTTGAACCTACGGTATTTATCATTTGAGAATCTTTTGTCCCAGTAACTACCTTGTTTGATGAAAGAAAGGAATTGTACTCACTGAACGCCATTGGAAACAGTTGGCTATCAGGCATGAAGTTAAGTGTTTTCTTACCTGTAAACACGTTTGTTTTACACGCAAACAGTGTAAATACAACGCTTAGTATAATTATTTTATTGAATTTCATAGTTATAAATTGTTGTTAATGAGTTCTTCTACCTTGTGAATGTCTATTCCATGATGGCTTTCTGTATGTAGCACCTGTTCATCACGTAAAATGATGATTTGCGGTGATTGATGCGATACGTTAAGCTTTGATGCAATCTCGTTGCTCACTTCTCTGTTATTTAATAAGTCTAATAGATAAAAGCCAGCAACGCCATTTTGCAGTGTGTAGCCCATTTCAAAGTTCTTGAGAACCATTCTGGATATTCCACATCGCGTGCTGTGTTTAAAGATTACTTTTGGTTTTTTAGAAGAGTTTGCCATTACGTTGTGAAATTGCTCGATACTTTCAAGCATTTCCCAAGGCAGTCCTTTCGGAGATTCTTCTTTGGTTCCCTCAGAATCTGATTTAAATAATCGGTCTAAAATTCCCATAATATATACGTACTTTTTTTAAGTAGTGTTATAAACAACAAGGGTGCCAACCTGTATTGTAATCACCTTTAATTAAGCTGGTAAAGATAGTAATGTTCGTGGTTACATTTAAATAATAATATGAACAACCGTCAAAATGTCTTCTAAATACCCCTAAAAAGCGACATTATGTCTTTGTTTCATAGAGGTATGATAATAGCTATATAAAGTCAAAACCACATTATGAATTTTAACAAACTAACTATAAAGTCGCAAGAAGCCGTGCAGCATGCACAGCAACTAGTGCATGAACATGGGCAGCAACAACTAGAGGTCGCTCACATACTGAAGGGAATAATAACCATGGACGAG
>JANQTO010000035.1:0-6530 GCA_030731685.1 Nonlabens sp. | reverse complement strand
CATTCTGAGACTAGTATCATGCAGTTATACTGGGACTGAAAACATTTATTTTTTTAACAAATATCAATAAAGATAAATTAATACATTGTATTCCAGTATTTTACTATGCAAATAATGAAGGGAATAATAACCAAGGACGAGCATATCCTGCCATTCTTATTTAGCAAAGTACAGGCAAACCTGTCCTTAATTAATAAAATGCTTGACAGTGAGATTGCCTCCTATCCTAAGGTATCAGGTGGTGAACTCCAACTATCTAGAGAAGCAAACACGCTCTTTAATGACGCTACGTCCATTGCAAAAACCATGAACGATGATTTTATCGCCATCGAACATCTGTTGCTTGCTGCTCTTAAAGGCAAAAGCAAAGCTGCGCAAATGCTCAAGGACCAAGGCATAACCTACAAGCATCTAGAACAGGCAATAGAAGAGTTGCGCAAGGGCGACCGTGTTACCTCTCAAAGTGCTGAGGAAACGTACCAAAGCCTTAGTAAATATGCTAAAAACCTGAATGAGCTAGCAAACAGCGGCAAACTGGACCCGGTAATAGGTCGAGATGAAGAGATACGACGCATTCTACAAATTCTATCTAGACGTACTAAAAACAACCCGATGCTGGTAGGAGAACCTGGTGTAGGTAAAACGGCCATTGCCGAAGGTCTTGCTCACCGCATTGTTGCAGGTGACGTTCCGGACAATCTTAAGTCTAAACAAATATATGCCCTTGATATGGGCGCATTAATCGCTGGTGCAAAATATAAGGGAGAATTTGAGGAACGACTCAAAGCTGTCGTAAAGGAAGTAACCAACAGCAACGGTGACATAGTCTTATTCATAGATGAGATTCACACACTTGTAGGTGCCGGTGGCGGCGAGGGCGCGATGGATGCTGCTAACATTTTAAAGCCTGCACTTGCTCGTGGTGAATTGCGCGCTATAGGTGCAACAACTTTAGATGAATACCAAAAATATTTTGAAAAAGATAAAGCACTGGAACGGCGTTTTCAACGCGTTCTTGTGGACGAGCCAGATACTGAAAGTGCTATCTCTATATTAAGAGGTATTAAGGATAAGTATGAAGCACACCACAAAGTACGTATCAAAGACGAAGCTATTATAGGTGCAGTAGAGCTTTCACAGCGGTATATCACTAATAGATTTTTGCCCGACAAAGCAATTGACCTCATGGACGAGGCCGCTTCTAAACTGCGCATGGAAATGAACTCTAAGCCCGAAGAGCTGGATATGCTGGACCGAAAGGTGATGCAGCTGGAGATAGAAATAGAAGCAATTAAACGGGAAAAAGACGAAACTAAACTTAAGTCCCTACGTGCCGAGCTTGCCAACTTTAAAGAGTCGCGGAACGAATTGCACGCGCAATGGAGCAGTGAAAAAGAGCAAGTAGATAGTTTACAAACTTTAAAAGAATCTATTGAGCAATATAAGCTAGAGGCTGACCGTGCCGAGCGCGACGGCGATTATGGTAAAGTTGCCGAGTTGCGTTACGGAAAAATCAAGGAGGCACAGGAAGAACTTGATGCCTTACAACAAGCCGTTAATGCAACAGATAAATCTACACACCTTATAAACGAAGAGGTTACCTACGAAGACATTGCCGAGGTAGTCGCAAAATGGACTGGAATTCCAGTAACTAAAATGCTACAATCTGACCGGGAAAAATTATTACACCTGGAGGCAGAACTTGGTAAACGCGTTGTAGGCCAACATGAGGCTATTGAAGCGGTCAGCGATGCTGTGCGTCGTAGTCGAGCTGGATTGCAAGATGCTAGAAAACCTGTCGGGTCGTTCTTGTTTTTAGGGACAACCGGTGTAGGGAAAACGGAACTTGCAAAAGCCCTAGCCGATTTTCTCTTCAATGACGAAAATGCCATGACACGCATAGACATGAGCGAGTATCAGGAACGTCACAGTGTGAGCAGGCTCATAGGTGCACCACCAGGATATGTAGGTTATGAAGAAGGTGGACAACTCACTGAGGCCGTGCGCCGTAAACCATACTCTGTCATATTACTAGATGAGATAGAAAAGGCGCATCCAGATACTTTCAATATCTTGTTACAAGTACTGGATGAAGGTCGTCTCACAGATAATAAAGGTCGCGTAGCCGATTTTAAAAATTGTATCGTTATCATGACCTCAAACATGGGCGCTGACGTTATATTGGAGCGATTTGAAAATCCGCAAGGCGATTTAGAAGCCTTAAAAGAAGCTACTAAACTAGATGTGTTACAAGCGTTAAAACAACGGGTAAGACCAGAGTTTATCAACCGTATAGACGACATCATTATGTTCCTACCGCTTACGGCAGGTGAGATAAAAGAAATCGTTTCCATACAACTGCGAGGCGTTTCAAAAATGCTCGCACAACAAGGAATCACCATAGATGCAACTCCAGCAGCTATCAGTTTGCTTGCAAAAATGGGCTATGACCCACAATATGGTGCTAGACCCGTAAAACGTGTAGTGCAAAAGGAAGTTATCAATACGCTTTCGCGAAAGCTGCTTTCACAAGAAATCAAACCCGATAGTATCATTTTAATAGATGAGGAGAATCAGGAGCTTGTTTTCAAGAGTACGTTTGAGTAAGACAATTATAAATAATTAGATTAGGACGCCTTAGTTACAAATTCCTTGTAAATGAGGCGTTCTTATTTAATGTCGTTATTACAAAAGGGATATACAGTAGGTTTTTAGCATTCATGAAGAATTTGTTGTACCGGTATTTCTAAAATCGCTTAAATTGATATCTCTTTTCCAAATGCAACTGTAGTCCTCAGCAATGCTGGCACGAGTATTTTATAATGTGCACGTTAGTCTATAATTCGGTCAGTACCCAAATAAACGTCGTTTTTATTGTAGTACCATGCTCTAGATTTAGGCATGTTGATTCCTTGCACCTTTGCATTTTCAGTAAGTAGGATATACTCACCCGAATTTTTATCTATAGAACCATCAGATGTCACTCGATAAAATTGGTACACTTCCATAGCATATGTTTTAGGGTCAAAATAAAAATACCAAACATCAGTTCCTACACCTGGCTCATAACGAACTTCTAGAACGAGATATTCTTTTCCTTTGAAATTTTTCCTAGTAACAGTATCGTTTATCATGGTTCCCGCGTCCTGTAACTTCATAGGCAACCCATATAAATACGTATAATAGTCTTTCATAAACACAGCTCTTTTGACAGCTGCCTCATTAGTGACTTGTTCGGTTAGGTTTGTGTTTAAGTTGGTTTCAAACACCGTACTTATGTTATCCTCTACCATGTACATAGTTTCTATACTATCTCGAACCGCAGACACTTTAAATCTATTTTCTGGTAAATTAATATGTATGTTGCTCACGCGGTCAGACTTATCTGGTGTGCTCATGGTTACCGTAAAATAGCCTACGAAGTTTTGCCAGTTACCGCTTGGGTCATGGTAAGCGATGGAACGTTCCAGCAGTTGCGTGCCGTTTATTTCTTGCGCATTTGCTATGGTACAACATAAACAAACTGCGATTAAGATACCTCTTCTCATCAATAATAATTTTACCAAATATACAGCACCTACACGATGTAATGGTTAGAAACTTAGCTTGTATCTTTGTCAGCTAATTGCAAACCCATGCTCACTGACCTTTTAGGCACTATAGGTGTATTTATGATATTGCTCGCCTATCTCTTAAATATCACCGGTAAGTTAGAAACCACAAGGCTTCGTTTTATATTGCTTAACCTCATAGGGTCATCCCTAGCATGCGCAGCTTCCTTGTTGTTACATTATCTACCGTTTATTATACTAGAAGGTGTCTGGGCACTGGTTTCGTTTGTAGCACTTGTAAAATATTTGAGAACCGCTTAGCGTGTCAGTTATAAATCGACTTTACCTTTGTCCTTTGAACATGGATAACACTAAACTCAATATCGCATTATGAATCTGGAAGTTTGGAGACTCGCAATAGATTTTGCCCTTTTTGTTTTAATATGGATGGTACAATTGCTCATCTATCCTGGTTTCAGCCATTTTGAGTCGGCAGGTCTTGCTCGATGGCATCGCATTTACACACGCAACATGACTTTTATTGTAGCACCGCTCATGATTGCGCAACTGGGAATAGCAGGCTACTTTTTCTATGCATTTCCTGCCATGTTTGCTACTAATGTTATCTATATGACACTGACAGCAGCGTGCTGGATTACAACATTTATAATTTTTATTCCGCTGCACAATCGTATTGATGCGACGCCTCACGACCGCACTATTTCTGTAAAATTGACCAAGCTCAACTGGATTCGGGTAGTTTTATGGAGTTTAATTTTGGCACTAGACTTCGTGCTACTATATTAATGTTTCCTAGGTTTCTATCGTTATAGTGGCAAGTTTGTTTAGGAGTTCGCTTTCGCGAAAGCGAAATAATCCAACAGCATCCTGTAACAAAAAATAGCTTCCAGCGACTAATGAAATGTAGTGAAAACCGCGCCACTGTTGCCCTGAACATGTGTCAGAAAATTCTAACGTGGTATGATTTTTGCTAACTAATAAACGTCTGACAAAAGCTGTCAGCATCTTAATTAATCTTTATTCATTTAAATGAGACAACTCAAAATCACCAAGCAGGTTACAAACCGTGAGTCTAAATCGCTAGACAAGTATCTACAAGACATCTCCAAAATTGATCTTATCACCGCCGAGGAAGAAGTAGAACTAGCACAGCGCATTAAACAAGGTGATCAGAGAGCTCTTGAGAGACTGACTACTGCAAACTTACGTTTTGTAGTGTCTGTTGCAAAACAGTATCAGAATCAAGGGCTTAAATTGCCCGATTTAATTAACGAAGGAAACGCCGGACTTGTAAAGGCCGCTAAAAGATTTGATGAGACACGTGGTTTTAAATTCATATCATACGCAGTATGGTGGATACGCCAGTCTATCTTACAAGCACTTGCAGAGCAGTCTCGTATCGTACGTTTACCGTTAAACAAAATCGGTTCCATTAACAAGATTAACAAGGCTTACTCGCATTTAGAGCAACTGCACGAGCGTCCACCATCTCCAGAAGAACTTGCAAAAGAACTGGACATGACGGTTAGTGATGTAAAGCAGTCCCTTAAAAATGCAGGTCGTCACGTATCCATGGATGCGCCTCTTAAAGAAGGTGAGACTTCTAACCTATACGACGTTGTACGTAGTGGTGAGTCTCCTAACCCAGACAGAGAGCTTATGCATGAGTCGCTGACTCTAGAAATTACACGTGCTCTTGAGACACTTTCTCAAAAAGAGGCAGACGTGATTTCACTATACTTCGGTATAGGTGACCAGCAGCCTATGAGTCTAGAAGAAATCGGTGAAACCTTTGACCTTACTCGTGAGCGCGTGCGCCAGATTAAAGAAAAAGGAATCAAAAGATTGCGCCAAAACTCAAGAAGTAAAATTCTAAAATCATATTTAGGGTAACCAGTCCCTACTTCTATCTAACGCCTCACTTTGTGGGGCGTTTTTTTTTAGATTATTTTAGTAATTAAATAAGGTAATTCAGAATCATGGTGACTTGGTAAGGAATTTAATGCTTGTTAATCTATGAACCTTGGTTTTTGCAGAAAAACTTAATATTAGTAATTCGTTAGAATGATTACAAAGTCACTAGAAATAAGGACCATCAACTACTATCTTATATTTTTTATAGGAGTTATAGGAACGGTTATTATCGTTAATGCTTTTAGCGAATTGGGCGGAACCGAGCTTATTGTGATAATGTTGGCCTTTTTTCTAGTCATAAACTACTTATTTAGAGGTAAGCTGGTTGTGGAAAGAATAGAAAATGTTGTCAGGTTTTCCTGGAGAAAAAAACCACTACTTGCTTCTTTTCACCAAATAGAAATTCACAAGAATGACTTTATCCACGCTCATTACCTGCGAGGTTTCCAAAAAAACCAGATAGAATTTCAATTGTTAGTCAGAACAGCTTCGTAGTGGAACAAATATCCTTGTTTGATAAAAACGATTTAGAACAAGATTTAATTGCCCCAATTAAAAGAATGTTTAAACAAGGTCAAAATATTGATCAAATGAAAAAGCGGTCGAGCTACTATAAGAAATTGAATTCTATTAAGATTCGGTCATTGTTTATTGCTCTCTTGACGCTGCTCGTTCTATGTGTAATAATTATCTGGAAATCAGTATTATCTACTTCTTTTATGATAAATAAAGAAATGTTATTTGTGACAGGAATATTCCTAATTTCTTTAGTGGTATACTTTATCACCGACATAAAGCAAAAAAAACTCTTTGATGAAGATTCTTTTGCTTGGATAAATCTGTAAGGAACGCGAAGTGCTGCGCATAGAATTTATAATTTGCAATCAATAAAAATCGTAGTATCTAATTATTCTAAAAGCAAGCTCAACTCAAAAAAAACCATGAATATCATTTTACAAATACTGTTCTTCTCTGTATTCAGTATGCAAATCGTAGTTGCCACAGGTTCACTTGAGCATTCACGCGATAATTGCGGGAGCATTG
>JANQTO010000034.1 GCA_030731685.1 Nonlabens sp. | reverse complement strand
CCGGCGACATTCAGCTTGGAAGGCTGACGCTCTACCAACTGAGCTACTCTCGCAACTTGCACTACAAAAAGTACAATTGATTAAAAAGTGGGGAGAGTAGGATTCGAACCTACGAAGGTTTCCCAACGGAGTTACAGTCCGTCCTCGTTGGCCGCTTGAGTATCTCCCCAATAATAATCACAACTTTTCAAAAAACTTGAGCCGATAGAGGGACTCGAACCCACGACCTGCTGATTACAAATCAGCTGCTCTAGCCAGCTGAGCTACATCGGCTTTTGTTTCTTTTACTTTACCTTTTTCAAGACACCGTACAAGACCGTTTTTCTAACGGACTGCAAATGTAAGCGTATTTTTCAATTTGCAAAATATTTTTATAGATTTTTTTTACTAGCGCATCTATTTATTTTAATCAGGTTAAACAAGATGAATAAAAACCCTAAGAAAACTAGCTATATGTTATCATATCATTTCACTGAAGACCTAGGGTGTGCACTAGCATAAACACCCTTAAGAGTAGCCATGCTTGCGTGCGTATATACTTGAGTAGATGCTAAACTTGCGTGTCCTAATAATTCTTTTACCGAGTTAAGATCTGCACCCGCATCTAAGAGATGTGTTGCAAAAGAATGCCTTAAAATGTGCGGACTGGTTTTTACCTTTTGTGACACCCCAGCAAAATAACTATTAATAACTCGATAGACAAATGAAGGATATAACGAGACCCCATTATCTGTTACTAATAAAGATTGTTCTGTCTGAGAAACGATTTGCGCCCTGAGCTCTAAATACTTTTGCATTGAAGATGCTAGTGAACCCAGCATTGGTATTTTACGCTCTTTATTACGCTTACCTAAAACTGTTATAACACTTTCATAGGTATTAACAGAATAGAGCTTCAAATCAATGAGTTCTTTACGGCGTATGCCCGTGGTATATAAAATCTCGATAATTATTAAATTTCTTACCTCGTTAAAACCTGAAGCAACCTTAGACTGCTCCAATATTGTCCGTACCTCGTCCTTAGAAAATGGTATTTGCACTTTTTTTGCAACCTTTATGCTCTTATGAACCGCTAATGGATTAAAATCAATCGCACCTACCTTACGCTGAAATTTATAAAAGGCCTTCAGTGATGCCACTTTTCTGTTTACAGTTTTTGCAGTTATATGCTCATCTAATAGTTCTGTCACAAAACCGCGTATATCATTATAATCTATTTGAAGTAGCTCTGCACTCTCTTCAATCTCCAGATAGCGCATGAATTGCATCACGTCTGCTTCATAAGCGAGCGCTGTATGCTGGCTGTAATGACGCTCCAGCAACAAATAGTCTGTAAATAATTTTAATTCCATAAAAAAACCACTACTTGTAAATGTAACCATTTAAAAGTAGTGGTGTAAAATTGAGTTGAGAGAATTTAAATATTCTCTGCGTCTCTAAGTCCTTGTACGTATGCGGCTTTAATTTTTGCTGCACGATTTGCAACTGATGGCTTCGTAAATTGCTGTCTTGCACGTAGCTCACGCATTTTACCTGTACGATCAAACTTGCGCTTGAAACGTTTCAGTGCTCTATCGATATTTTCGCCGTCTTTAACTGGTATAATTAACATAGTCTCATAACCTCCTCTCTTTGTGGCGGCAAATATACACATTATATGTTATTGCCGTTCATTTTTTTTCCGCTTTCGCGAAAGCGAAATAATTAACCTAAATCTAGTGCGCAGCAGGTTTGTAGTCCTTACCGTCGAGCATCATTTTTGCGATAATCTCGCGCATAATTTCACTGGTCCCTCCACCTATAGGTCCTAGCCTACTATCACGCCACATGCGCGCCAGCGGATATTCTTCTATATAACCGTAACCTCCTAAATACTGAAGACACTTGTAAATAACCTCGTCAGCTACTTTTGTGGAAATAAGTTTAGACATGCTAGCTTCTTTCACAGGATACAAACCTGCATCCAGCTGCTCTGCGATGTTATAGTTGAAACATTTTGCCATCTCGACTTCACTAAACATATCTGCCATTCCATGACGTAATGCCTGAAATTTATCTATCGTTGTACCGAAAGCTGTGCGCTCCTTCATATACTGTGCAGTGTATTCTAGCGCATACTCTGCACGCGCATGGGCATTGATTCCCATAATAAGTCTTTCCAGTGCAAAGTGCTGCATGATATAAGGGAATCCTTTACCTTCTTCACCCATAAGGTTAGCAAGTGGTATACGCACATTATCAAATCCTATCTCACCTGTATCGCTCGCTCTCCAGCCTAGTTTATTAAGTTTTGTAGCGCTTATGCCAGGCGTATCTCTATCCATAATGAATATAGAAATACCTCTACCGTTTGCAGCTGGGTCCGTTTTTGCAGCGATTACCAGATAGTCAGAATATACACCGTTCGTAATAAAGGTTTTTGAACCGTTTATAACGTAATGGTCGCCATCTTTAACAGCAGTGGTTCTCATACCGGCAACATCGCTACCACCGAAAGGCTCTGTAATTCCCAAACAACCTATTTTTTCTCCCGTAAGTGTAGGAACCAGGTACTCTTGCTTTATACGCTCATCGCCTTCTTTGAGTAGGTGTTGCGCGCCAAGGAACGCTTGTACCCACATTGCCGCGGCAAAACCACCAGAGTTGATGCGTTGCATTTCTTCTAAAAATATCACTGTGTAGAAAAAATCTAGGTCCAAACCGCCGTAAACCTCTGGATAATATAGACCAAAGTAACCCATGTCACCCATTTTCTTGAAAATTTCACGATCTATCTGACCCGTTTCTTCCCAGCGGTCTATGTGTGGAACGGCTTCTTTTTGAAGAAACTCTCTGAAACTTTGTCTAAAGGCATGGTGCTCTTCTGTAAAATACTTTGAATACATATATGGGTTCTAATGAATTTATTAATCTAGTGTCAAATATAGCTGAATTAGCGCTAGCTTTTCCTCGGGAAACCTAGAGGTTAGTATAACCTTATCCCAAGTCTTAAAGCCATCTCTCAATGTGCGCTGCTTTATTAGTTCACTTGCTAAGTAGTCGTTGATATATGGAATACTTGACAGTTCTTCTTGCGATGCGGTATTAAGAGCGACTTTTTTGAATCCTGCGGGCGCATTAATGTAAAAATGCTCCTTGAATTTCACCATAGTAGAGTCTGACATGCCGTAGACAGCACGTACTTGCATCATATCGAGAAAGCCGTTGAGTCTATCACGCTCTTTTACGATACGTCCAGATATGGCTGGACCTATACCGTAAACTTTAGTGATATCTTCCTGTGTAGCAGTGTTGATATTTTTTGCAACTATAGTACGAGGGTTGTTGCTGTAGGTATTGTAGCTTTTACTACTTTTTGCATTTGTCACCCATACTGGAAATTTAAAATAGGGCGATATGCTATCCAACCATCGCTGGTCCACTTGTGTTACGATTTTAAAATCTTGGGCAGAGTTTACCCATTTTCCGCTTTCGCGAAAGCGAAACAACCTATCTAACTGCGTTGTAGTTAAACCTAGCTTGTAACCACGATAGTCTGTTATGTAATTGGGGTTAAACGGGTAGATTGTATCTTTTTTCTGGTTTGCAACGCGTTGCAACGAATCTATTTTCACTTGATAGGCGCTTGTATCCACGAGTTGTAAAGTAGGCTCTGGACGTGTTACACGATAAGCATAAAATGCAATAGCGAGTAACAGAAGGCATATTAATACAAAAAGCCCTTTTTGCTGCTTGGTATCAAACATAAAAAGGGCTTTTAAATTATTCATAAAAGCGATTAGCTGATTGCTTCTTTTTTGAGATTTATAGCCTTAATGTACCTAGTAAGCTCTTCTTTAACACGAGGAGCAAGAAGTACTATACCTATCATATTAGGAACCATCATGGAGAATATCATAGCATCTGAAAAGCCTATCACGTTTCCTAAACTCGCTGCAGAACCAACAACAACAAATACGCAGAAAAGTATTTTGTAGGTGTATTCTGTTTTCTTCGTACGACCGAACAAATATGCCCAGGCCTGATATCCATAATATGACCACGATATCATCGTAGAAAATGCAAAAAGGACAACTGCAAGTGTTAGCACCCAAGGGAACCACGAGATTACCGACTCAAATGCTCCCGATGTTAGCAAGATAGCGTCAGCATCTCCTAATCCAGCGTTTTCTGGATTTACATTTCCTGTAATGATAAGAACTAAAGCGGTCATGGTACACACTACAACCGTATCTATAAACGGCTCTAATAAGGCTACCAAACCTTCACTAGCAGGATACTTAGTACGCACGGCACTGTGTGCAATGGATGCACTACCTATCCCAGCCTCGTTTGAGAAAGCTGCTCTTCTAAACCCTTGTATCAAAACTCCTATTGCACCACCAGCTACACCTTCTGGGCTAAACGCTCCGTCCATAATCTGACCAAATGCGTCACCTATCATATCATACTTAGCAAAGATGACCCATAGGGACGCCCCAACGTAAGTTACTACCATAAATGGAACAATCTTATCTGTTACTTTGGCAATAGATTTAATACCACCTATGATAACAATACCAACAAAAACCGCCATAAACAGACCGAAAACCCATTTGTAACCATACATAAAGCTTTGTGTTCCTCCAGTAATATTTTCTACCATTTGAGCAGCTTGATTTGCTTGAAACATGTTACCACCGCCAAAAGAGCCGCCGATACACATAATAGCAAATAGAACCGCTAGCACCTTACCTAGGCCAGCAAGGCCCATAGCCTTAAGACCTTTAGTTAAATAATACATAGGCCCACCATAAATAGTGCCGTCTGGACCCACATCACGGTATTTAACACCTAATGTACATTCCACAAATTTAGATGCCATCCCTAAGAAACCTGCTATAATCATCCAGAATGTAGCTCCTGCACCACCTATGGAAACCGCAACTGCAACACCAGCTATATTTCCTAAACCTACTGTAGCACTCAACGCTGCTGTTAACGCCTGGAAGTGTGTTACTTCACCGTCCGAACTTTCGTCGCGTATGGTATCTTTAATGTCATCGTCTATAGTTATTTCATCACTAACGGCTTCTAAGTGTTCTTCTAAATCGTCTACTTTATTGATATCAACACCGTTTGCTATGCCATTTTCCCCATAAAGAAACTGAGCTCCGTGCTTTTCAATATCTTCATATTTTCCTTGAACAACTTTTACAGCCCTAAATATACCTGTGAAGTTTATGAATTTGAAATAAACAGTAAAGAACAGCGCTCCCAAAATGAGTGGAAAAAGCACCCAATAAATTCTTGTAAATGGCGCAGTTGCCTCAACTGTTACTTTTTGAGCGGGTTGAATGGCTGCTGCTGCAATCTTAAAGCTACCGTTAGTAGCTATTAGACCATCAGTTTGTGTTTTAAATGTGAGTTCCTCAGCAAGTTGCCCTCCAGGTAGTGAAATGCTCTTAACAAAAAGTGTGTCGCTCTCTAAAGAATATTTTACTCCGTTTTTAGTATAGGTAGGTATGCCGCTTTTTTTGTCGGACTCCTTAATGGTTAACTGAGATAGCACGTCTAGATTTACATCTTTAGTACTGCTAACCGTTCCAAATGGGATTTGATAGAAAACAAAACTTACATAATCACCAGTTGCCCAACCAAAAGCATCGTCGATTTTTTTATCAATTCCAACTTCTTGAGCCTTCTCCTGCGCAAACCCAGTCGCTGAAATACACAGCACTAAAAAGCTTAATAAAATTCTATTTATATATTTCATAAGTAATAAAATGGGGTGTTTTGTGAATTACGCAGCAAGATGCACAAAAATTCTGTGCTTTTAAAGGCTTTAGTTAAGATTTTACTAAAACCTAGTCATTAATCTTGAAGGCTTTTTGCATATTTTTTATTTGTGATGTGTTCCCTACAACTATTATTTTAGAACCGGCGGTAAGTTCTATATCTGGACTTGGGTTTACAACGTACTCACCTTTGGGAGATTTGTATCCAATAATGGTGCAACCTGTCTTAGACATTTTGCGCAATTCTTTAATGGTGCAAGTATGATTATCGTCAAACATTTGCTCAAAAGAAAGCTGTTCCAAATTCACACCTTGGTTACCACCATAACTCAAATTATCCCAAAATTCCAATAAATCTGGATTCACTACAAGAGACGCCATGTGTTGTCCTCCTATACTATCTGGCAGTATCACATTATTTGCGCCAGCGAGCTTTAATTTCTTATAACTGGTCTCTTCACTCGCTCTGGAGATAATACCTAATTTTGCATTGAGCTGTCTTGCACTTAATACGACAAAAAGATTGTCAGCGTCCTTAGGCAAGGCGGCAATGAGATTAGACGCTCTTTCTATACCAGCTTTTATGAGTACCTCGTCTTCAATGGCATTTCCTTTAAGGAAAAATTCCTCGTCTAACTGGGCGTTGTCTATAACTTCTTGGTCACGTTCTATGACAATAAAATCTTTGTGGTAATCTCGCAGTTTTTGTACCGCTTGCTTACCGTTACGCCCATACCCTACTACGATAACATGATTTTCCATAGACTTTATTTTTTTTAGCAATCTTTTTTCTTTGACGTTCTTTAGTGTTGTTCGTGTTAATAAATACTCCGTAACCACAGCTACCGCATAACCCACAATGATAACGCTAAAAATTATTAAGAAGATGATAAATACCTTAGTCTCAACTGTAGGCGCTTGCACTTCTCGATACCCAACCGTAGTCATGGTAATAACCGTCATGTACATCGCATCTATCCAGCTTATACTCATCAAGGTCTTGAAGCCCATGACCCCAATAAAAAAGATGGAAAGTAGTAATGTAAAGGCTAAGGTTATTTTATTTTTCAAAAGCGACGTGGTTACAAGTCAAACACAGAGTTGCGCTTCACGTAAATAAGGTCTTTAATCTTCAGCCAAAACGCAAAAATAAGATACACCGCAAAACCAGCTCCTAGGGTGGCAAACGTAAAATAAATAAAAGTAATTCGCACACTTTTTGCACGCATTCCTAGTCGGTCTGCGAGCCTTGTGGAGACATAAAAGCCATATTTCTCCATGTAATGTCGCAAGGTGGTCACTATTCCCATAGCTGTAAAGATACTTGTTATCGTAATTATTCTTGCAATAAGCTTATACCTATATCGCATTGTAGGCACTTATTCAAATCACAATAGCGAGGTTTGAGCTGCAAAACTGCTTGCGATGCCATCGCGTCATTTATAGGAGTTAGTTTTTTAAAGCCTGAAATGATGGTGTTCTTCTCAGGCGCAACGGTCTGTATAAGCTCCAGCAGCTCTTCTACCCTATCTTTTCCCATAAGCTGCGCATGCACAAAACGTAACGGAACAATACAGTTTATAATTAAAAGGTCTATAAAATCTGCCGTTAACAATTTTTCACGTGATTCAGTTTGTTTATCAAAAACATGGTGGTCGTCCCAATAGCTCGCTGCTTTTACGTCAAATAATTTGTAAATATCCTCCTTAGTTTTTGCAAGCAACACCTCACCAAAAAGCTGCGGACTGCGATGGTACAACATTGCTAGTTGCGACAGCCGCACCGTAGGATAGTTTGCCGGTCGTAACCTGAAAAACTTCATGGGAATGGATGCTGGCTGTAGGTTGTATTTCGCTTTCGCGAAAGCGAACTCTAAAACGAGCTGCTCATAATATCTATCCTGCCGCGGTTCTTCCAGCAAACCTGCCTGACCTAAAAGCGCGGCCTCTAGCTGAAAGGCGTCCTTAGCCAACTTGCGCACGGCTTGCTGCTCCATGCTGCGAGATAGATTTTCAAAGGCGTCTGCATTTACTTTTGTGCCAAAACTGCGGCAAAGCAATTGAAAAAAAACAGCTTCCCAATCGTTTTGCTGCTGTTCCAGCAACTCTTTTATGCGCACGGCGCGCTGTTCCAAACGCTCCACATACAACTTCTCAAACCACTGTATGATGCGAAACGAATCCACATTACCCAACTGCTTGTCGCAATTAATAAACTGCTT
>JANQTO010000033.1:1363-1609 GCA_030731685.1 Nonlabens sp. | reverse complement strand
GGATTATACTTAAGTACATTTTCAAGCTCCTCATTATCATACAACTGGTAACTGCGAGAAACCACATGTGGCGCTCTCGCAGTTGCGGCTCGTACTCCTTTAAAGGGTTTGATGGTGGGCATTTTGTAAATATTTGTCTTTCGTTACTTTGAATCTATTTTTTAAACTGCGCACTCACAATCTCAGCCTTTTTACTGGTGCTATAATCATAAAAGCCTTCACCACTTTTAACACCTTTTTTACCTG
>JANQTO010000033.1:332-1353 GCA_030731685.1 Nonlabens sp. | reverse complement strand
CACTAATAATGGGCAAGGTGCATATTTAGGATTTTTGAAACCGTCGTACATCACGTTTAGTATGGACAAACAAACGTCAAGTCCTATAAAATCGGCTAGTTGTAATGGACCCATAGGATGCGCCATTCCTAGTTTCATGACCGTATCTATTTCTTCAACGCCAGCAACGCCGTTGTATAGGGTTTCAATCGCCTCATTAATCATGGGCATCAAAATGCGGTTTGCTACAAAACCTGGGTAATCATTTACCTCAGTAGGTGTTTTGCCTAGTTCTTTGGACAAATCCATGATTGTTTTAGTAACATCGTTACTTGTTGAATATCCACGTATAATTTCCACGAGTCTCATTACCGGTACTGGATTCATAAAGTGCATACCTATTACTTTTTCTGGTCGTGAAGTAACAGCTGCTATTTGGGTAATAGAAATAGATGATGTGTTGGTAGCTAGAATACAAGCTGCCGGAGCATTTGCATCCATGTCTGCAAAAATCTTAAGCTTTAAATCTAGATTTTCTGTAGCTGCCTCTACGACAAGGTCGGCTTGTGAAACGCCTGCTTTGAGGTCTGTAACTGTTGTTATGTTTGCCAGTGTTGTTGCTTTGTCTGCCTCGGTGATTTTCTCTCGGGCAATCATGCGGTCTAGGTTTGTAGCAATGGTGTTCATACCACGGTCTAGAGATTCTTGAGAAATATCTACTAGAGTTACCTTAAATCCTGATTGAGCAAATGTATGTGCAATACCATTTCCCATGGTTCCTGCGCCTATTACGGTGATGTTTTTCATTTTTTTAGTATTAAGTATTTGTACTTAGTATTAAGACTTTGAATCGCTTGCAGTAAAGCAATTTACTTGTGAATTGTCAAGTACTTATGTAGGTTATATATTCTAATTCTGAATGATTTTAAAATTTTCAATAATCTTCAGCGCCACGTCCAGTGCGGCAGTGCCATCTTCTAGGCTAACTATAGGCGTTGTGTCGTTTTCAATAGCGTCTGCAAAGGTTTCTAGTTCGTCTAGA
>JANQTO010000033.1:0-322 GCA_030731685.1 Nonlabens sp. | reverse complement strand
CCACCGGAGTGTCCTATGGAACTGCGTTCATAAGCAATAAATATTCCTTGATTGTAACCTCTCTTAAAGTCTCTTATTGATTTTTCAGATTTGAATTGGGATTCTTCCAATTGTTTTTTGAAGAATACCTCGTAAGATTTTTTGTTTAAAAGTGTACCGTTCCCTTGATGTGCTTTTATAAGTTCGGATAGAAGTATTCCTAGATCATCAACACTGGTGTACAAACCACCATCTGCAAATGTGACAAGGTCATATTCAGGATAACGCAATTTCATAGTGCTATATAGCTTGCTGCGTTTACTGGCGTCTAGGTCTGTTACCA
>JANQTO010000032.1 GCA_030731685.1 Nonlabens sp. | reverse complement strand
TAATTTTACTGCTTTACTCATGTATTATTATTTGTTATAAAAGTACGGAATTATTGAAAATTAAGGTTCAATAAGTAGCTTTTTTGGCTTGTTATTTTTTTTGTATTCTAATTTATACATGCGCATAATGAGCAGAAAAAGACTCACAACCACAGGCCCAAAGATAAGCCCCATAAATCCAAAAAGTGGCACACCTATTACAACTCCTATGAGTGTTTCTAAAGGGTGCATATTTGCGAGCTTGCGCTGCACAATGAGCCTAAATAAATTATCTGTAGAGCCTATGACTATGACACCATAAATTAGAAAACCTAAAGCCATGCCTGGCTGGTCTTGGGCAATAAGGATAATGGTTGCAGGAACTACACCTATGGCAGTGCCCACAAACGGTATCATACTACCTATAGCAGTTATAGCAAACCAAAAGAATGGATTCTCAACACCAAATATCAAAAAGCCTATGAAGGCTACAATACCTTGTAGTAACGCTACAAGAGGTATGCCTATCGCATTTGATTTAACAAGTGATAAGCTCTCTTTTCCTAAAGTTTTTATGTTTTTCTTAGAAAACGGCAGATATTCTTTGGCGGCATTTTGCCACTTTTTGCGTTCTACGAGCATGTAGTACAAAATAAAATACATGACACCTAGCGTAATGAAATAATTGAGTCCAGAATTTGCAACGCCAGATAAAAAATCTGATACCGTACCGCTCATGGAGTCTGTGTCTACATTTTTAGCGATGTCAAATCCTACTTTGGCTTCAATCTTCCCAAGCGTTTGCTGGACATACTCGATAATTTGTTCTTTGTTGTCCAGGGCATCGGTGATTTTAGAAGTAAGCATGAGTCCCATCAAACCTATGGGAATCAAAATAATGACGGTAGAAAGTACAAGCAAAAATGCAGCTGCTAAGCTTTTGTTCCATTTACGTTTTTCTAATTTACGTTGGAAACCTACTAAGATGGAATACAATGCTACTGCGGCAAATACACCTCCCAAGTAGGGAATCATCTTTTGTGTAAATAGTAATGCAGTGACTATAAGCAAGGCTATGATTAGTACCTGATTTATGTACGTATTGGGGATTTTGCTTTTCATGCTTTAGGAGTGCGGTCGGTTAGTTACAGCGGTCTAAAAGTATTAAAACAAGCCAAGTTATATGTTAATAATACTGCAAATTGTCTAAGGATTCTCTATGAAATCCATGATTGTTGAGACAACTTCTGGTGTATACAGGCTATGACCACCCGTTGCTGATGTGTACGTTTTTACATTGCTCATTTGCGATGCTATTTCATCCATCGCGGTGTACGGAATAATCACGTCCTCTGGATTGTGTATAAGCAATGCTGGAACCTTAATTGCTCTAGAGAAATCTGCAGCATTAAATTCTTTAATAGACGTGCCAAACGACTTTTTCAACAACTCGTCCAGCGCCTCATACACGGTTTCATTGAAAGGTACCACCTGCTGGTAACCTCTCATAATACCTTCAAGTTTATTAGGGCTTCCCAAAAACACAAATTTTTGTACACATGCATGTGCATGCTGGTGTTCTTGATACATAGTTGCCATGGCTCCAACACTGTGAGCCACTACATAATTGGGTTCGTAAAGCGCAATGGTTTGCTTGATGATTTTTGAGTATTTAACGGCAGTAAATTCTGTCCCATCTGTCCCACCGTGCGCAGGTGCGTCTATGGCTATAATGTTGTAATCTTTTTTTACCAGTGGCTCTATAAGATATTTCCACCGGAACGCATTGGATTCCCAACCATGCAATAGCAAAACAGTGGGTCCAGTGCCTTTCCATTTATAAAGCGCATATAGACCTTCATCAAAACCTATGAGTTGCTTCTCAGCTGTTTTTAGGAATTGGTCTTGCAAAGGTGTAATCTTTCCTTTACGTGGTATGGAAAAAACGCTCAGTGCTTTTTGAGCAGCAGCCTCTTTTGAAAAGAGGGCAATAGTATTAAAATAAAAGCCATACAGTTTAGGTATGGCTTTGTTCAAAAATGCTTTCATATTTTGTGTTTACCAACTTACAAACACATACTCTGGTGTTGCATTATCGGGTATCATATTTTTATCTAAGGTAATGCTAGGGTCAAATCTTATAGATTCCGGCAAGTTGCTTTGGTTAATCGTAAAATAAAAACTCTGCTCATCTACACGCACTTGGGCATCTTCTATAAGCAAATCGACACTGCTTATTTTATAAGCAGCGTTTATTTCTTTGAATGTGCTATTAAAGGTGATTCCCTTTTCAGTTTTAAAGCGTCCGTCACGTATTTGCACATACTCAATTTTAGAACTCGGGTCGTCTGGTGTGTATGGGGTTAGGGTTAGCAAGTGAGCACCACCTTTTTCATAAATCTCAATGATTCCAGATGCACTCTCATATTCAGACTGCGCCGTAGGCCTTACAATGCTATCATTACTGTACAAACTGTCTAGTTGCGCCACCATGTGTTCTTTAGTGAGAACACCTACGCGGTCTTTAGACCACTCAAATTTTTCATCAGAATTATTACAGCTGGCAAGGATAATAATGCTGCAAACGAGCACAATAACTTTTTTCATGGTACAATTTTTACGGCTGCAAAATTACGACTAGATTCAGTCATTCTAATCTTAAAATGGAACTATTTTTTTAGCGCATTGCTTTACCTAAAATTCCCATAACTCCTCTAATAAATGAAGCGCTAGTTAGAACTTTGAGAATAGGATTTTGAGCAGTGCTTTTTCGGGTTGTTGTAGTTGTACGACTCGAGGCCTTTTCTTTCTCTTGCCTGCTTTTTTCTTTGATTTCTTCGGCGTGTGCTTCTTCTATCTTCTTATTTAGAATCTCCTCAGCACTTTCCCTATTGATAAGCTCATTGTATTTATCAGTAAGTGGTGAATCGGCGATAAGGTCGTCTAGCTCGCGGGCGGTTAAAATATCCATTCGGCTTTCTGGTGCTCGCAGCATTGTTGCGGCCAGTGGGCTAGGTCTTCCTTTCTCGTCTAGAGCAGACACGAGCGCCTCACCTATACCAAGCGAGGTGAGTACCTCGGCGGTGTTATAATAATCAGTTTCCGGATAATTTTGTGCAGTTAGTTTGATGGCCTTTCTGTCGTTTGCCGTGAATGCTCTAAGGGCATGTTGAATTTTAAGACCTAACTGTCCTAAAACACCTTCGGGAACATCTGTAGGGTTTTGGGTGACAAAGTAGAGGCCTATTCCTTTAGAACGTATTAGTTTTACGATGCTTTCTATTTGATTGAGTAACGCGCTACTAGCTTCGTTGAATATCAAGTGTGCCTCGTCTATGAAAAGTATAAGTTCTGGTTTGTCTGCATCTCCTTTTTCTGGGAAGGTTGCATAGATTTCGGCAAGTAGGCTTAGCATAAACGTGGAGAATAATTTAGGTCTGTCTTGAATGTCTGTCAAACGTATAATGTTGATATAGCCATTACCATTACTGTCTTTGCGCACTAGATCTTTAACCTCAAAACTGCGCTCGCCAAAAAACAAATCGGCTCCTTGTTGCTCCAGTTCTATAATCTTGCGCAATATGGCTCCTGTAGAAGACGAGGAAACACGACCGTAAGATTCTTCAAACTCGGCCTTGCCATTTCCGGTTGCATAGCTTAATACCTTTTTAAGGTCTTCTAAATCGAGTAAGGGCAGTTTATTATCGTCACAATATTTGAAAACCACAGCAATAATTCCAGCCTGTGTTTCAGACACATCAAGGATGCGCGACAAAAGCACAGGGCCAAACTCGCTCACAGTGGCACGCATACGAACACCAGCTTGCTCGCTTATGGTCATGATTTCCACCGGTGATTTATGCTTTTTAAAAGGGATGCCTATCTTTTCGTGACGTTCATCTATTTTTATATGTCCTTCACTTTCTGCGGCAATACCTGAAAGGTCACCTTTAATATCCATCAAAAGCACAGGGACACCTTTTTGCGATAGCTGTTCTGCAAGTACTTGCAAGGTCTTTGTTTTACCAGTTCCAGTAGCTCCTGCAATGAGACCGTGGCGGTTCATGGTTTTGAGCGGTATTTTTATCTGTGCATCGGCAAGCGTTTCACCGTTGAGCATTGCAGCGCCTATGGTTATAGCATCGCCTTTAATGCTATAGCCGTCTATAATCGATTGAACAAAAGATTCCTTGTTTGACATGAGTAATAATTTATGTCAAAAGTAATGGATTTCTAAGGTTTAAAAAAGAGCAAGTAGCAAGCAATAGCTTGAAAGAATCACCTCGCTTTCAGGCAACAGAAATGTTTATAGTTGTTATCGTTCTCGTCCTAATAACTGTATTTTTGCACTATGATTATGAATACAAAGAACGAGCTTGTAGAGCAAGGCCTCATGTTGCCTTTAATGGAAGAATTTTACACGATTCAGGGTGAAGGCTACCATACCGGCAGGGCTGCTTATTTTATACGTGTAGGTGGTTGTGACGTAGGTTGTCACTGGTGTGACGTTAAGGAAAGTTGGGACCCGTTGAAACATCCAGCGACTAAAATCGGGCAGATTATTGAAAACGCTGCAAAACACTCTAAAACTATCGTAATAACAGGTGGTGAGCCGCTTACTTGGGACATGGGACCGCTTACTGCTGGACTCAAAAATCTTAATATGCAGGTGCACATTGAGACCAGTGGCGCATACCCGTTGACCGGTACTTGGGACTGGATTTGTCTCTCTCCTAAAAAAGCAAAAATGCCTTTAGACGAGGTTTATGAAGCAGCACATGAGCTTAAAGTTATTGTGTTTAATCGTCATGACCTCGCTTTCGCGAAAGCGGAATCACTCAAAGTCTCTTCAACATGTAAATTATACCTGCAACCTGAATGGTCTGTACGGGAAAAAATGATACCGTTCATCACCGAATTTGTCATGGAAAACCCTGAGTGGCAAGTGTCGTTGCAAACGCATAAGTATCTCAATATACCCTAAAAGCAGCAACGATTTTTGGTAAAAGAGCCTTCCTAAGTTTATGTTTTGTCATATCACGTTAAAACACGCAGTTTACGCCTCAAATTCTTTATAATTTGTTAATAACTTAAGGCTTTAAACCTAGAGCAAAGCGTTGTAAACACTAGGGTTTGCTTATTTTTGTTTAATACACCAAATTGAGTAAAATTCACACATATTTATGAGCGAAGAAAATAAAAAAGCCTACGGTGCCGATTCCATACAGGCACTAGAAGGCATGGAGCACGTGCGCATGCGCCCGTCCATGTACATAGGTGACGTAGGAGTACGAGGCTTACACCATTTAGTTTACGAGGTTGTAGATAATTCCATAGATGAAGCTATGGGTGGTCACTGTAATAATATTTTTGTAACCATTAACGAAAACAACAGTGTGACCGTTCTTGATGATGGACGCGGCATACCTGTGGACATGCACAAAAAAGAAGGTGTGTCTGCACTCCAGGTTGTAATGACTAAGATAGGTGCCGGTGGAAAGTTTGATAAAGATTCATATAAAGTATCTGGTGGTCTCCACGGTGTAGGAGTTTCCTGTGTTAATGCACTTTCTGGTCACTTAAAGGCGACCGTTTTCCGTGAAGGAAAGGTGTATGAGCAAGAATATGAAAAAGGTAAAGCGATGTATCCTGTCCGTGAGATAGGAACTACAGACAACCGTGGTACTGAAGTTACCTTCTTGCCAGATGAAACTATTTTTCAGCAAACCATAGAGTTTAATTACGAGACTCTAGTTTCTCGTATGCGTGAGCTTTCTTACCTTAATAAAGGTATTCACATCACACTTACAGACAGACGCAACAAGGACGATAAAGGTGAGTTTGTTACAGAGCATTTTCACTCTGAAGAAGGTCTTAAAGAATACATACGTTTCTTAGATAGCACACGCGTTGCCATCATAGACGACATTATCTCCATGGAAGGCGAGAAAAGTGGTATTCCTGTTGAGGTGGCTATGGTTTATAATGACAGCTACTCAGAGAATCTTTTTTCTTACGTAAACAACATTAATACACACGAAGGTGGTACGCACCTTGCGGGTTTCCGTCGTGGACTTACTACCACACTTAAAAAGTATGCTGATAATAGCGGCTTGCTTGATAAGCTAAAATTTGACATTTCTGGAGATGACTTTAGAGAAGGACTTACAGCGATTATTTCGGTTAAAGTTGCAGAGCCACAATTTGAGGGACAGACCAAAACAAAACTAGGTAACCGTGAGGTAACCGCAGCAGTGTCGCAGGCGGTTTCACAAATGTTAGAGGATTATCTAGAAGAGCATCCTAACGATGCACGTACGATTGTACAAAAAGTAATTCTAGCAGCAACCGCAAGACACGCAGCTCGCAAGGCACGTGAAATGGTGCAGCGCAAAACTGTCATGAGCGGCGGTGGGCTTCCAGGAAAACTGTCTGACTGTTCTGAAACAGACCCAACGATGTGTGAGGTGTTTCTTGTTGAGGGTGACTCGGCAGGTGGAACGGCTAAGCAAGGTCGCGACCGTAATTTTCAAGCTATTCTACCGTTACGTGGTAAAATCCTGAACGTTGAGAAGGCCATGCAGCACAAGGTTTTTGAAAATGAAGAAATACGTAATATCTACACAGCCCTAGGTGTTACGATAGGAACCGAAGAAGACTCTAAAGCATTAAATTTAGATAAATTACGCTATCATAAGGTAGTCATTATGTGTGATGCAGATATTGACGGTTCACACATCGCAACGCTTATACTAACATTTTTCTTTAGATACATGCGCGAGCTTGTTGAGCAAGGATACATATATATTGCAACCCCACCGTTGTACCTTGTTAAAAAAGGCGCTAAAAAGCAGTATGCATGGAGCGATAAAGAACGCGATGCAATTGTGGAACAAATGGGTACGGGTGCTGGCATACAACGCTATAAAGGTTTAGGTGAAATGAATGCTGACCAGTTATGGGACACGACCATGAATCCAGAGTTTAGGACCTTAAGGCAAGTAACTATAGACAGTAATGTTGAGGCAGATCGTATTTTCTCCATGCTCATGGGTGATGAGGTGCCGCCACGTAGAGAGTTCATAGAGAAAAACGCTATTTATGCTAAGATTGACGCTTAGTCGCGTACTTGATTATTTTAAAAAGGGCATCTGAGAAGAGGCCCTTTTTTTGTAGACGTATTCAAACTAAGCGACCTTTTTGTACGTTAAGTTGTCTGTTAAGTGTATAAGAAAAAGCTTACTTTTCACCTTAAATAAACTACATAATGAAAAAGATAGGAATATTAATAGTTGCTAGTTGCTTCGGTTTGACAGTGAAAGCACAAGATGGTTTTTCAGAAATTCTTGCAGCTGGACTTGAAGTTGCACAAGATTATTCTAATAGTTATATGTCGCCAGCTGGTGAAGCATATACCCTTAACCTTGGGTCTGGATGGTATAATGGTGCTAAAGTACTTAGACCTGGTGCATTTTCCATAACATTAAAAGGACAGGCAACATTCTCTCCAGACGATAAAAAATCTTTTTTATTAGACCCGTTAGCTTATGAGGCAACCATACAGCGTAGTTACGATAATACAAATAATCCGCCAGGAGATATATCGGTAACTTTTGGAGATGGAGGTACAACGCCTAGACTTATTGCAACAGCGCTAGGTGAGAATAATCCCAATCAGTCATTAATCATAACCTCTAGAGACCGAACAACAGGTATTTTACTTGATCAAAGCACAATTGATCTCGCTCAAGGTCTTGCCAGTCAAGGTGTGGACCTCGTGCCGTCAGCCTTTCTACAAGTAGGTGTTGGGCTAGGAGCAGGACTTGAACTCAAAGGGCGAATCATTCCTAAAAGTAACATAGGTGAAGGCGAGATAGCACTTTACGGTGGTGCTGTGCAATGGGAGCTTTCACGATTATTTGTAGATGATGCTAAGGACAGCGCTTTTCCTATTGCAGTAAGCGCCTTGGTAGGGTATACATTTCTTGACGGTAGTTATGACTTCGAAGATGGCGCCGTAGTGGATGGTACCAACCAAAGTCT
>JANQTO010000031.1:6485-8025 GCA_030731685.1 Nonlabens sp. | reverse complement strand
ATTCATTATCTTGAGCATCACCTCAGGCGATCCCTTGGTATATACATAGATCTGCCCCTTCTTATTCTTCACTATCACACTCATCCTCTGCAGATTAGACTCGAAATCGAATCTCTGAAGGGCAAACCCACGATGATAAATGCGGGGTTTGTAGAATGTCCTCCATGTGTCGACGAACTGCCGGCGCTCAACGAACTCATGGAACGCTATAAGGATAAGGTCAATTTTGTTTCACTAACATTTGACACGCCAGAAAAAGTATCGAAATTTCTAGAAAAAAAAGACTTCAACTTTAAACACATTGTGAGCGCTGGTTTTGTTCTACAGAATTTAAATATTATGGGATATCCCGACAATATATTTTTAGATAAAAACAATATGATTGTTGCCAGTTTTGTCAAAGTAATGAACTACAAAAAAGATGATGGAACCATGGTTGAAAATGATGTGAGCAGGCTTGAGGAATATTTGGATTACCTCATTGCCCAACAATAGCAACTACGGTATTAACGCGCAGTAGGGTCAGCATCATGATTCTCGTGAACGTCAAAGATAGACTCTTTGCGGCTTCCCAAAATACTAACTCCTTTTTGCATAAGTAAGTTGTTGGGATAAGTGACGATTTCACCTTCGGCAGTTTTTAATAGCGTATAAAAACCTTTAATATCCACAATAACAGCGGTTACTGGTAGGTCTTTATCATGTATGCGCACGCGGTCACCTATTTTATAAGGAAAACTAAAATAAAGTATGAAACTTGCTGTGACATTACTTAAAATACTCCAGTTTGCGAAAAGTGCAACGCCTACAACTGCAAAGCTAGAACCCAGAGCAACGATAAAATCCTCTTCGTTAATACTCCATATAAAAATAATGACTATCACTGCTAGCGACCACAATATGTAACCCACATACCTGTTGATATATTGCCTGCGCAGCGCAGACCTGTTCAAGTCGTGTGAAAGTTTTGCGGCGCTCCATATAACGAGTCTGTGTAAAAGAAAAGCAAGCAGCAGTGTGAGTAAGGAAAGTATGACTTCTTTCCTTGTAAAAAAATCCATCATAGCCCTAATTCTTTGCGTAAATACTCATCTGCATTGCTATTTTTAGACCAGTAGGCACTTTGAATTGTTTTCTTGAGTGTGGCTGTTGTTTCCATCATTGTTCCACCATCTTCATAACTATCGGTCCATTCCATAACCGTATAAGGAAATTGATTACTAGTTGTGTACGTAATAATGCGATTCAAATCTGGCATTTCTACACTATATACAAATTGAGAATCGCTTTCAGTCAAACTTGCAATGGCTTTTGTGGCAGCTGTATGAACATGCTTTAAACGAAGGAACTCTGCACTAGGAATTATATTAAAAGAGCCTTGCGGCATCGCTTGCGGTCCTAATCTTAATTGAGCAGGAATTTGATTTTCTGTTAGTATATCATCAATCGTTACAATGGTATCACCTTCTGACTGAAAATAGGAGTGGAGCATAACATCGTATGAACCGTTACGATTATTAAATTTCATGAACGTGTGTCC